>NZ_JAGPXJ010000015.1:0-110139 GCF_018070605.1 Streptomyces sp. B15 | reverse complement strand
GGGTGGGGGCCCGGGGGGAGAGAGAAGGTGAAGCAAACAGGAAAGAGCCCCGGCGCTCGGGGGAAGGCACCGGGGCTCGTCTGTGGGGGCGACGGGCGGGGCGAGCTCGAAAGAGCCGGCCTGCGGACTCTTACGCGGCCTCGTCGAAGCCCGTGTCATGGGCCATCTTCTTCAGTTCCAGAAGGGCATGCTTCTCGATCTGGCGGATGCGCTCACGGGTGAGGCCGTGCTGCTTGCCGACCTCGGTGAGCGTGCGCTCACGGCCGTCGACCATGCCGTAGCGGGCCTTGATGATGGAGGCCGTGCGGTCGTCGAGCCTGCTGATGAGGTCGTCGAGTTCCTCCCGGCGCAGCACCGTGAGCACGGACTGCTCCGGGGACGCGGCCGAGGTGTCCTCCAGCAGGTCACCGAACTGGGTCTCGCCCTCGTCGTCGACCGACATGTTCAGGCTGACGGGGTCGCGTGCCCAGTCGAGCACGTCCGTGACCCGCTCCGGGGTGGAGTTGAGCTCCGCGGCCACCTCCGCCGGCTCCGGGTCGCGGCCGTGCTCGCGGTTGAACTCGCGCTGCACTCGTCGGATGCGGCCCAGCTCCTCCACAAGGTGGACGGGAAGCCGGATGGTGCGGGACTGGTCGGCGATGGAGCGGGTGATGGCCTGGCGGATCCACCATGTCGCGTAGGTGGAGAACTTGAAGCCCTTGGTGTAGTCGAACTTTTCCACTGCGCGCACGAGTCCGGCGTTGCCCTCCTGGATCAGGTCCAGCAGGGGCAGGCCGCTGCGCGGGTAGCGGCGGGCTACGGCCACCACGAGGCGGAGGTTGGAGCGGATGAAGATGTCCTTGGCCCGTTCGCCCTCGGCGACGACGGCTTCCAGCTCCTCACGACTCGCGGTCGCGCTGGCCGAGTCGCTCGAGATCGGCTTCTCAAGACCGTCGAGGATACGCTGGGCGTAGACGCCCGCTTCTATCGCGAGCGAGAGCTCAACTTCCTTGGCGGCGTCCAGCAGCGGCGTGCGCGCGATCTCGTCGAGATACATGCCGACCAGGTCGCGGTCCGCGACTTCGCTGCCTGCGGCGCGAACACTGCTTGCCGTGTCGGAGACACCGGTCGTGTTCTCCTGACGACGGGCGACGGCACGGGTTGCCATGCGTGCTCCCTTGCGAGTGGTCTGAAAACTTTGGCCTGGTGGCTGACTCGGACACTTCACGGGTGCCCGCCTTGCGTAGATGTCAACGGCTGGAATCCGGACTAAATTCCCAACCTGCGCAACATTTTTCCGATCATGCAGTAGACTGCGCGGCTACCCATGCGGGCAGGACGATGACAGAAAGCGCTCATGCGCTGGTCGGAGCGGTGTGGAGCTGCTCCGGGCAGGCTTTCGGGGGCCACTCCGCCGCTGCCGGACGGGCATCTTCTTCGACACCCTTCACCCGTCTAGACGGGTGATGATCCCCGTTGGTTGCGTGGACCTTCCGGCCTTGCAGCCTTCCGGCCTCTCGGCTTCCCGTACTCCCGCACTCCCCCGGCCTTCACCGCACCGCCGGTGCCCACCCACGGAGAGCGGAAGCACCCTGGGCACTGAGAACGCAGGGGGCGCTGGGAAGCGGGGGCGCCGGGAAGCGGGGGGCGCCGGGAAGCGGGGGCGCCGGTAGGCGGGGCACAGGCACGAAAGCGGCCCTCGCCCTCCTGCTGAGGAGGTACGAGGGCCGCCGGTCACTCTGTGGCCCCGCAGGCCCGAGCCGGGCGCCGCGCCCGAGTCGTACGCGCACCGTGCCGTGTCATGCACCGCACCGTGCTACGCCGCACAGTGCCGTACGCCGCGCGTCTTGCGTCAGCGCTCTCAGTGCCGTCAGGCCGTCAGTGCATGGCCGCCAGCACCGGCTCCGGCTCGCCGCCGGGGGTGTCGCCGTCGGTCTCACCGTCGAGCGTCTTCTGGGGGGCCTGGTTGCCCCCGCCGCGGGCGTTCACGAAGACCGTGACGATCGTGGCCGAGACGAGCAGGATGCCCACCGCCCACCAGATCGCCGAGGTGTAGCCGTGCACCATGGCTTCCAGCTTCAGCATCTTCTGTGCGGGCTTGCTGGTGGCCTCGCCGACGTGCGAGGTGACGTACGAGGTGGTGGCGCTGGCCGCGATGGTGTTCAGCAGCGCGGTACCGATGGCGCCGCCGACCTGCTGGGAGGTGTTGACCATCGCGGAGGCGACACCGGCGTCACTCGGCCGTACACCGTGCGTGGCCAGGGACATCGCGGGCATGAACGCCGTACCGAGCCCGAGGCCCAGCAGAACCATGGCGGGCAGGATCAGCGCCGGGTAGGAGCTGTCCACCTCGAGCTGGGTCAGCAGCAGCATGCCCAGCGCCGCAGTCAGGAAGCCGGGCGCCATCAGCAGGCGGGCCGGTACGCGGTTCATCAGCCGCGCCCCGATCTGGGTAGAGCCGGTGATCATGCCGACCACCATCGGCAGGAAGGCCACACCGGTGCGCACCGGCGAGTAGTCCTTGACCACCTGGAGGTAGTACGTCAGGAACAGGAAGAGGCCGAACATCGCGATGACGGCCAGGCCGAGCGACAGATAGACCCCGCCGCGGTTGCGGTCGGTGACCACGCGCAGCGGCAGCAGCGGCGCCCGGACCTTGGACTCGACCAGGGCGAACGCGCCCAGCAGCACGGCAGCCGCGACGAACATGCCGATGGTGCCGCCCTCGCTCCAGCCGTCCGTCTCCGCACGGGTGAACCCGTACACCAGCGAGACGAGGCCGAGCGTGGAGAGAACGACGCCGGGGATGTCGAGCGCGGACCGGTTCCGGGTTCCGGACGGCTCACGGATGACGCTGGCGGCACCGAGGGCGGCGATGACCGCGAACGGGACGTTGACGTAGAAGGTCCAGCGCCAGTCCAGGTACTCGGTCAGCACACCGCCGAGGATCAGACCGATCGCGCCGCCACCGCCCGCGATGGCGCCGTAGATGCCGAACGCCTTGGCGCGCTCCTTGCCGTCGGTGAACATCACCGCGAGCAGGGACAGTGCGGCCGGTGCGAGCAGTGCGCCGAATGCGCCCTGCAGCGCCCGCGCCGCCAGCAGCATGGCCTCTCCGGACGCGGCGCCACCGAGGGCGGAGGCTGCCGCGAAGCCGACGAGTCCGGTCACGAATGCGCGCTTACGGCCCCACATGTCGGCGATCCGACCGCCGAAGAGCAGCAGTCCGCCGAACGCGAGGGCGTAGGCGGTGATGACCCACTGCCGGTTGGCGTCGGATATGCCAGGTCGGTCTGGGCGGAAGGGAGCGCGATGTTCACGATCGTCGCGTCGAGGACGACCATGAGCTGCGCGATGGCGATGAAGGCCAGCGCCTTCCAGCGCCGGGGGTCGAGCCCGGCCTGCGCGGTGGCCGGAGATGGCGTTTCTGGCATGGATGTGCCTACCTCACGGTGCGGAGTACGAAAAATGGGACGTTGAAGAGACGCTGCCGGAGACGTTGTTGTGACAACACCGCTCTCAGCAGGCGTCCAGGTCTGGTGTCCGACGTTGGCGTCTGGCGTCTGACATCCGGTGTCAGGCCTCGGGCGTCCGGTGCCAGGCGTCAGCCGTCAGGAACGGGTGGCAGATGGGCAGGTGGGTCGGATCCGTGCGGGCCCCCCGTGCTCGCACGGATCCGATCCAGGTGCTGGGAGGAGGGACTCGGGAGGAGAGGGAAATTGAGCGGTGCGACGACCACTCGTACTGCGACGCAGCTGCCCGCTAGCTGTCCTGGTACGGGCTGCAGTCGTGGCTCCGCCTCCGGTTCCGGCTCCGTCGTCGGAGCCGGCCCAGCTGCGCTGCATCGACTGTGCTGCACTGCACTGGCTGCACCGTGCCGGCGCTGCAAAGATCAGTTGTCCTGTCGCAGTTCCTCCAGAGTCGCGGCGTGGCCGGGTAGTTGGGACTTGGCGGGAGCGCGCAGCCCGTCGAGGAAGAGCTGCACATGGCGTTCGACGAAACGTTCGATGCGCTGACAGCCGACGCCCGGCAGCGGCCGGGTGAGCTGGCTGAGCGCGACCATCACGTCACCGACGTCGATGTCGGATCGCACCTCGCCCGCCTGCTGGCCCCGCCGAATGAGCTCGTGGGTGAGCTCTTCGACCCGTGTACGGGCCGCCATGCACTGCGGCTCCGTGGGGTCGAAGCGGCCCGAGAGAATGGGGCAGAGTGCTCCGATGCGCTCTGCCGCCGCGCCGAACACGAAGCGGCGCAGCGCCTCGAAGGAGTTGTCCTCCTCCGCGAGCGCCTGCTCCGCCCGCTCCGCGATCCGCTCGGTGACGGCATGCATCACTCCGTGCACCAGCGAGTCCCGGTCGGGGAAGTGCCGGTAGAGGGTCGCATTTCCGACCCCCGCAGTGCGAGCGATTTCATCCAGGGACGCGTCCGCCCCATGGATGACGAACGACTCGCGGGCCGCGTTGAGGATGCGTTCGCGGTTGCGAGCCGCGTCAGCACGACCCTTGGGCGCTGCGCAGTCGGCAGTGTCGGCAGTGCCGCGCTTGGTGGCGGTGGTTGCGCTGCCCATCTGTGACTCCTCGCTCCCAGGGTGGACTGATGCGGTGGTTGAAGTGGCGAGCCGTGCAGCGACCCGCACGGATGCACTGACTGCACTGCTCACCGACTGCGGTGGCTGGCGCGTACTCCTCGATCCGGGGACCCACTCCCCGGTTCGCTTGAACGCCTACGTAAACGGGGACGCACTCCCCGGTTATTTCCCCTGACGACTGTGACTCACCTCACGCCTACCGGTTGAGTCGCTGAGCCACTGATCACCGGACTTCCGGGCTACTCGGCCATCGGTCGTTCAGCCCACCGGCCACTCGGTCACCCCGCCAACAGGGTCGCTGAGGCACTGGGCTGCTGAGCCACCGAGCACCAAGCGCCAAATGAACAGCCGACGCCCTACCGGTACACACCCGTCCGGGCCGGTGTACGCCCCCAGGAGAGAACGGAGCGGCAATGTCCACATCCACCCCCGTCAAGGTCGCGGTCATCTACTACTCGGCGACCGGCACCATCGCCACCCTCGCCAAGGAGATCGCCGACACGGCGGAGAAGGCCGGCGCCGAGGTCCGGCTGCGCCGCGTGCAGGAGCTTGCTCCGCAGTCCGCCATCGACTCGAACCCCGCCTGGGCCGCGAACGCGCGCGAGACCGCGGACATCCCCGAGGCCACACCGGACGACATCGACTGGGCGGACGCGGCGATCCTGGGCACCCCCACCCGCTACGGAAACGTCACCTCCCAGCTGAAGCAGTATCTCGACGCCCTCGGACCGCTGTGGGCGGAGGGACGGCTCGCCGACAAGGTCTACAGCGGCTTCACCTCGTCCTCCACGGCACACGGCGGGCAGGAGAGCACGCTGCTGGCGCTGTACAACTCGGCGCACCACTTCGGCGGCATCATCGTCCCGCCCGGATACACCGATGCCTCGAAGTTCGAGGACGGCAACCCCTACGGCACCTCCCACGTCGACGCGCAGGGCCAGAAGCCGGTCGACGGCACGGCGCTGAAGGCCGCCCGCGTACAGGCCGAGCGGGTCGTGCTGATGACACGAGCGCTCAAGGCCGGTCTCGCCGAGCAGTGAGCGGCGCGCGGCGCCGCGGGACGTGTGGTCGCCACGGTTGACGTGAGCGTCACCACGGTTGACGTGAGCGTCGCCACGGCGAAACACGCGCGTCGCCATCGGGAAGGCGCGCGTCACCACGCGTGAACGGACCAGACGCCACTGGACTGGACCCATGAAGTCCCGCGCGGCGTCTGGTCCGATCCGCCGCCACGCTGGGACGATGCTGTTGCATCCAGCGGTGACCCCCACATGACCACGTGCTCCACCCACACATGTGAGGAGCGTTCCGATGCAACAGCAGCCCACCTCTCGCCGACACGTCCTCGCTGCCGCGGCCGGCACCGCGGCAGCGATCGGCGTCACGGCTCCCTCGTCACCGGCCGCCGCACACACCGCCCGCTCCGCGACTCCTGCCCTCTCTGGCCAACTGTCCGCCTCCCTGACCGGCAGACACGCCGCGTCCGCGCCTCCGGCCGACTCGACGACGGGCGCGCCGGGGCACGCCTCTTCGTCCGCCGTCCGGGCCCGGGCGGCGGCCCTGCTGCAACGGATGAGCCTCGACGAGAAGATCGGGCAACTGTTCGTCATCGAGGTCTACGGCCAGACGGCGGACACGGAGCACGACGGAAATCGCAAGCTGTACGGCGTCCCGACACCGGCAGAAGTGATCGAGAAGTACCGCCCGGGTGGCGTCATCTACTTCGACGCCCGCCGGGGGCCCGACAACGTACGCGAGCCGCGCCAGATCGCGCGCCTGTCCAACGGGCTCCAACGCGCCGCCGTACGCACTGGTGCACGCGTACCGCTGCTCGTCTCCATCGACCAGGAGGGTGGCAGCGTCGTCTACCGGATGCTGGAGCCCGCCACCCAGCTCCCGGGCAACATGGCACTGGCCGCGACCCGCTCAACGCGGGACGTCTACGACAGCGCCGACATCATCGGCACCGAACTGGCTGTCGTCGGTATCAACCAGAACTACGCACCCGTGGCGGACGTCAACATCAACCCAGCCAACCCGGTGATCGGAGTTCGCTCGTTCGGGTCGGACACCGCGCTGTGCTCGAAGTTCGTCTCGACCGCCGTACGCGGCTATCACCGGGGTGGTGTCGCCAGCGCGGCCAAGCACTTCCCCGGGCACGGCGACACGGACATCGACAGCCATAGTGGTCTCCCGGAGATCAAACACACCCGAGCCGAACTCGACCGCATCGATCTGCCACCGTTCCGGGCAGCCATCCGGCGCGGGGTGGACACGATCATGACGGCGCATATCGTCGTGCCCTCGCTGGACCCCTCCAGGGTGCCCGCCACCATGTCCCGGCCGATCGTGACCGGGCTGCTGCGGGAGGAACTGGGATTCGGCGGCGTCATCGCGACGGACGCCCTGGACATGGGCGGCGCCACGGCCGACTTCCCGCCCGACGTCGCACCAGTACGCGCCTTCCAGGCAGGCTGCGACCAACTGGTGCTGGCTCCGAAGCTGGAGGTGGCCTTCACCGCCGTACGGAACGCCGTACGGTCGGGCACCATCACGCAGGAGCGGCTGGACGAGTCCGTCCTCCGTATTCTCGAACACAAGCTGCGGCGTCGCCTGTTCCCCTCCCCGTACGTGAGCGAACGGCGCGCCGCACGGATCGTCGGCAGCCGGCGGCACCGGTCACAGGCCCGGCAGATCACCGAGCGGACCATCACCCTGCTCCGGAACGAGAACGGTGCTCTCCCGCTGCCCCACTCCCCCGCCACCGTCCTGCTCACCGGCTGGGGCACCGCCCCCCTCGCCGCCCTGGCACGCGCCGTCGGCGAGCGGCGCGGCCAGCGGACGACCACCCTGGAGACCGGAACCAGACCGAACACCACCAAGATCACGGAAGCGACGGAAGCGGCCCGCACCCACGACGTCACGATCGTCCTAGCCAACGCCGCCGCGGCCGGCAAGGAGGACGGCGCCGCCCAGGCCCAGCTGATCGAATCCCTGGTCGCCACGGGCCGACGGGTGATCGCGGTGGGCGTCCGCCTGCCCTACGACATCCGCCGCTTCCCCGATGTCCCCGCCTACTTGGCGACGTACAACTACGGCACTCCCTCCATGACGGCCCTTGCCCGCGTCCTCTACGGCGCAGTGACCCCCCGCGGAAAGCTCCCCGTCCCCATCCCCACCCTCACCCCCTCCGACCGCCCCCTCTACCCCTTCGGCCACGGCCTTCGCTACTGAGCCACAACCGCACGGCACCGCCGACGCACAACGACGTTGCCGACGCCGATCCCGCATCCGCTAGGCTAGGCGCGCGGATCACCCTGATCCGCGCGCCTCCGTAGCTCAGGGGATAGAGCACCGCTCTCCTAAAGCGGGTGTCGCAGGTTCGAATCCTGCCGGGGGCACAGCAAAGCAGCAGCTCAGAGGCCCTGCCGTCCGAGAGGGCGGTAGGGCCTCCGGCTTGCTGCACACATATGGCACACATGCGCCTGTGCCCATCCCTGTGGGAGCTGTGCCCGATGCCCAAGAAGGACGAGCTGGCTGAGCGCCGGTACCGGAACCTGGTGGATCACCTTGAGGGCTTGATGAGGGCCGCACTGAAGCCCGAGTACGAGGGCTACTACGGGCAGCTCATCCTCAACAGCGGCGAGCTTGCGGAGCTGGGCGAGCTGGGCGACGTCCGCCGTGCGGCGCGTGCGGCTGGCCAACACCTCGGCTGGCAGCCTGCTACCAAGCTCGTGGGCGGTCGGCTCTTCGTGCTCGACACACGGGAGGCTCCTGCGGAGATCGCGCGGCTTGCCGAGGACCAGACATCTGAGGCTATGGACCGGGCCTTCCGCCAAGAGCCCTGAGCGCCTCCCATCAGTCGGGAACTATCGCTGGGGCCGCGCCGCCCCCAGGCGTGGCCCCAGCGATGACGAGGCACGCATAGGGCACACATCACGCTGCGGCACCTTCCAGGCCCGCCAGCGTCTCGGCTGCCTCGCGGGCCTTCCGCTCTGCCTTCTCCAACTTGGCCTTCGCCTTGGCCAGTTGCTTGGCGCGGCGCTTGTGCATCTTCTTCGAGACCTCGTCGAGGCGGTCCGGGAAGAGATGGCCATAGGTGTCCAGCGTCAGGGTCGCGGACTTGTGGCCGAGCATGGTCTGGACGACATTGACGTCCGCTCCGCTGGCGATGGCGAGCGAGGCCGCCGTGTGCCGCAGCTTGTGCGGGGTGAGCTTCAGGTAGCCCAGGCCCGCCTTGGCCACGGCCTGGGCGAAGAACCGCTGACGGAAGTTGCGGGCACGCAGCGCTCCGCCCTGTGGTGCGGTGAAGAGCAGCTCCTCCTCGCCTCGCCCCTCGATATGAGGCTTCAGCTCCTCGACGAGGAAACGCGGGATCGGCACCGACCTGCGCTCGTGGTTCTTGGGGCTGTCGAGGTAGAGCTTGCCGTTGTCCTCGACGTATCCCTCGACGATGTGCGCGCGACACGCGTCGAGGTCGACCCTCCCGACCTTCAGGGCAGACGCTTCACCCCAGCGCACCCCCGTGTAGGCGAGCAGCAGGATGAACACCCGGTACGGGCCTGCCGCGTCGGCCAGGGCATCGACCTGCATATCGTCGAGGTAGACATGATCCGCCGGGGCCGGCTTGGGCAGCTCCACGCCGACAGCCGGGTTGAACGCCAGACGACGGGACTTGACCGCGAAGGCGAGCACGCGGCTGAGGACGACGTACGCCTTGCGCACTGAGCGGGCGCTGAGTTTCCTGCCGCCCGTCGAGCCGCCGGACAGCATCTCGGCAAGCCATTCGGAGATGTCCTCGAAGCGGATCCGGTCCAGGCGTGTGGTGCCCCACCGGGGGATCACGTGTACGTCGAGAACACCTCGGTAGCGATTGCGCGTTGAGCGCTTGAGGTGGACCTGCGCCGCGAGCCACGCCTCTGCCACCTCGGCGAACCTGACTCGCGCCGCCGCCGGGTCGCGGTACGTGCCGTCGGAGAGGCGGGATTCCACCCTCGTCCGCTCGTTCTCCGCATCGACCTTGCGGGCCAGAGTCTTCATCTTCGGCTTGCCGTCGAGGTCGTACCACCGCACGCGGTAGCGCCCAGGCGGAGTGCGGCCTGCCTGTTTGGCCCGCCGCACCGCCTGTGTGTACGCGGCGTGCCCGATACGGTCTTCGATCCAGACGCGCGCCATCAGCCCTGCCCTCGCTGCAGCAAGGCCACCGGCGAGACACCGAGGGCATCGGCTATGGCGACGAGGTCGTCGACGTCGCAGCGTCGCTGCCTGCGTTCGATACGGCTCAGCGCCGTGTGCGGCAAGGGACGGCCGAGCCGGGTCAGACGGGCGGCCAATTCACGCTGACTGAAGCCGCGTTCATTTCGGACATGCTCGATCAGTCGGGCAGTACGAGCACCGGCAGGGCCGATTGCGAGTGGTTGTTTCGCCATGTCTGTGTTGTAGCTCGACATCCGCGTTTTCGGAAACCGCGAATCGTGGTGTATAAGCCCTCGCGCGCCGTCCAAGGCGGCACGCGAGGGCATTGGAGCTGTGCATCGGGGCTAAGAGCACCAGGTCGCTGACCGCGTGGCCTCGCCGCGAGTTCCCTGGTCAAGCCCTCGATGTGCACTAGGCCCGCTAGCGGCGGCGGAACATAGCACCGGATCGCCGGTTAGTGAAACCGGGGTTTCTCCGTACCGTTCTTACTGCATCACATCGCCGCCGTTTGGTGCGGCCGTGATTCGTCCGCACAATGGCGCTCGCTTTCACGGCGAACGTGTGGCTGTGTTGTCCACACCGCCGAACGGTTCTGCCCAGAAGGGAAATCCATGCCCCACGCCTCGTCCCGCGATTCCACTTCTCCCAAGCGTCGTGCCCTGGCCAGCCCGAAGGAGGTCGCCGACTATCTCGGTGTGCCGGTCCCCACTCTCTACCAGTGGAAGTACCGGGGCATCGGCCCGCAGGTCCACAAGGTCGGCAAGCATTTGCGCTACCGCTGGGTCGAGGTCGATGCCTGGCTGGACCGCGACATGGACCTCGCTTCCTGAGCCACCCCGGGGGAGCGAAAAAGCGGCCTCCAGCGCGCCAACGCCGGAGGCCGCAGGCTCCCCAACGTGCCACCCGTCGCTGAACGTTTGACCTGGTGGGGCCTGGACTTAGCGCGTGCCAGCCCCACCGCATGAGGAGCGTCCGCATGAACGACCCTAAGCCCCCACACCGTGTCCAGGTGGAGTGGCCACCAGTGACCGTCCCGGGTCAACCGTGCCTTCCCAACAGTGGGAACGGAGGCCAATCCCCGGTCAGGGCAGGGGACCGTCCCGCTGACCGACCGGCGGTCAGCGGGCTAATCCCCGGTCACCTCTCACCGACCGGGACCGGGGACCGTCCCCACAGTGACGGGGACGGTCCCCTCCCGCCCCGGGGACCGTCGAACAACGGGGACCAGGCGGCGGGCGAGGGTGCCGAGTTGCTGTCCGAGCTGCGGGCGGCGATCGGCCGGTACCTGGTACTGCCCAGCGACGAGGCGCTGACCGCGGTCACGCTGTGGGTGGCGGCCAGCCACCTGCAGCCGGTGCTCCAGCACGCGCCGCGCCTTGCGATCGTCGGCCCGACCAAGGGGTGTGGGAAGTCCCGTGTGCTGGATGTGCTCGCCGAGACCGTGCACCGCCCGATGATCACCGTGAACACGTCCCCGGCGGTGGTCTACCGGATCATCGGGAAGAACCCGCCCACCCTGCTGGTGGACGAGGCCGACACCATCTTCGGACCCAAGGCCGGTGACAAGGAGGACCTGCGCGGCCTGCTCAACGCGGGCCATCAGCGCAACCGGCCCGCCTGGCGCATCAGCGGCCCCGAGCACAAGCCCACCCAGTTCCCCACCTTCGCCATGGCCGCCCTCGCCGGGATCGGCAACCTGCCCGACACGATCATGGACCGGGCCATCGTCATCCGCATGCAGAAGCGCAAGGCCGGGGAGAGGATCGCCCAGTTCCGCTCCCGCAGTACCATCCCCGCCCTGCACCGGCTACGCGACCGCCTCGCGGCCTGGCTCACCTCGCAGATGACCACCGCCGCCGACCTCATACCCGAGATGCCGGTCGAAGACCGGGCGGCGGACACTTGGGAGCCGCTGGTCCTCGTCGCCGACCTGGCCGGTGGACAGTGGCCCGCGCTCGCCCGTGCCGCGTGTGCGGCGATGTCCCGCTACGAGGCCGACCAGGACGAGGAGACCGCCCTGAAGATCCGGCTGCTGCGCGACATCCGCCGCGTCTTCGCCAAGCACGGTAGCCCGGACGCCCTGCGCACTCACGCCTTGATCGAGGACCTGCGCGCCGACGCCGAAGCCCCCTGGGCCGAGTACGGCACGAACGGCTTGAACGCCTACCACCTCGGTAACCTGCTGCGGGACTTCGGCATCAGCTCCGCCAACGTCCGCTTCGCGGAGGGGCGTCAGGCTAAGGGCTTCACCCGCAGCAAGTTCCACGACGCGTGGGAACGCTACTGCCCCGAGACCCCGCCCCCGGCCGCCGAAACCACCCCGCCGGGACAGCGCGGATCGTTCGTGCCCCCGGCCGGTCCGGTGGCCGCTCCACCGGCCCCGCCGGGCCTTCCGAACGGTCCCCAGCGCGGCCGGTAGCCGGACCTGGGTCCGTCTCGCACCGTCCCATCCGTCCCCGTGCAGGTCAGCACGGGGACGGATGTCCTCGCCGGGACGGACTCCTCCGTACCAACACACGTATCCGTACCTGCCCTGACCAGCCACGGGACGGACGGGACGCACATGACCGCACCCTGCCCCTCCCCTGCCACGGAGCACCCCATGAACGACAACACCCCCAGCGCCCGCAAGCGCCGCTGGCCCCTGTTCCACCGCACCCACCGAACAGCAGCAAGCTGGAGCGAACGAGCCTCTACCGGGGCTTCGTCCGCGCTTGCCCCCACCCCAGGGGTGGCGGAGGAGAAGGCCGGGCGCCAGCGGACGCCCGAGCCTGGGGAGGGGGTGACCGAGACCAGTGCCGTGCCCCTCGCCGACATCGCTGACGACACTGTCGTCTCGCATGCCGACGCCCCGCAGCTTGCCGAGCAGCCGTCCTGGCGTGAGCCGGATGCCCCGGCCCTGCCTACTCTGATGAACCGACGGCGCACCGCCGAGAAGCGCGACCAGGTCAAGAACATCCGCTTCACCCCGACCGCAGCACGCCTCATCGATGCCGCAGCCACACGGCGCGGTCAGCGCTTCGCCAGCTTTGTCGGCGACGCCGCGCTCAGCGCAGCTCTCGGGAAGGCGGGCATGAACGGCAGCCCCGAGGATGACCCGGTCCGCCCGCTCATCGAGGCCATCGAAGCCCACACCACCGCGCTCGACCGCATCGGCCGGAACCTCAACCAGATCACCTCCGCCATTCACCGAGGCACCGTCCCCGAACAAGCCGAGGCCGTACTGGCCCGCGTCGAGCAGGCAGCCCAGAGCAGCTACCGGTTCATCGACAAGCTTTTGGCGGAAGGGCCCGACCGTGGTGCCTGACGTCTCCACCGGATCCAGCACCCGCGGCCTGATCCGCTACCTCTTCGGCCCCGGGCGGCGCGACGAGCACACCGACCCGCACATCGTCGCGGCCTGGGACATGAACGGAGCCCCGGACCCCGGCCGTGATCCCGAGGCCACCTTCACCCTGCTCGCCAAACGCCTCGACCACCACGTCGACCTGCGCACCCGCGAACTCGGCGCCCAGCCACCGCAACACGTATGGCACTGCCCCGTGCGCGCCGACGGCCGCCGCCCCCGCACCCACCGCGACGGCCAGCGCGCCCAAGCCGCGTGCCGCGAGATCGAAGCCGACCTCGGCCTGCGCCGCCTCAAGCCCGGCGACCTGACCGCACCCCGCACACCGACCGGCGCCGAACAGGCCAAGGCCCAGCGCCAGGGCCAGACGGTCACCGCACGGCAGTGGCTGCGCGAACAGGCGTACACCGTCGCCGCCGCCGTACGCAGCGTGGAGGACTACTTCACCGTGCTGGACTCGCTCGGCATCCAGGTCAAGCAACGCGTCGGTCCCGAGAGCGGTGAGGTGACCGGCTACAGCCTCGCCGCCCCCGGCGACACCAACGCCCAGGGCAAGCCGGTCTGGTACGGGGGCTCGAAGCTGGCACCCGACCTGTCCGTCAACCGTCTACGCGAACGCCTTTCCACCCAGGACATGGCCGACAGCCCGCGCCGGGTGGCGGATCCACCCGACGTATGGCGACGCGCTGAAGCCGCCATCCGCCACTCCCACCACGTCCTCGATACGAACGCCGATGAGGTGGTGCAAGGCCACATGGACGCCTTCGGTGACGCCCTGCACACCATGGCCCTCGCCACGCACGGCTCGCATCGGAACGAACTTCGAGCGGCGGCACAGGCGTTCAACCGCGCACGCCGCTCCGCGATACGCGCCGACCACCAGGCCGCCAACGAGCTGCGTCAAGCGGCCAAGGAACTCGCCCATGCCCCCACCGAACCGGGCGGAACCGCCATCGCCCTGCTCTTCGCCACCCTCCACCTGGCCCGCGCCGCCGCCAAATGGCACCAACAACGCGACCACGAACAACAGGCGGCAGCGGCCGAGCAGACCTTCCGCCACCTCCAGGACGGCTACCGGCAGGTCGCCAAGCCGGTCCTGGCCGAACTCGCCCAGCGAGCCCCCTCTCCCGCAACCACCCACCGGTTCGAGCACGAGCTTCGCGCGGCCCTGCCTGACCACGCCGAGCGCATCCTCGTTGACCCCGCCTGGCCCGCGTTGACCACCACCCTCGCCCGCGCCGAGAGCGCCGGCCACAATCCCCGCCGCCTCCTGGCCGAGGTCGGCACCCGCCGTGAACTCGACACCGCCGAGCGCCCCGCAGAGGTCCTCAACTGGCGCATCACCGCCCAGCCGAACAACCGCGCGCAGGCAGCGCGCACGCGAAGCACTCATCACTCCACGACCCGTGTACGGGCCCCTGCACGCTCCGCGGCTGCAACCGTGAAAACAGAGGGCAGGGAACAGAGGCGCCGTCGGTAGGGAAGGAGCCGCCGCGGGCTCTGTCCAGGGAGCCTCCGTACGCACTTCATGCGGCTGAGGCTCCGCTTGAAGTGGCAGGTCCAAGCGTCCGTGGACCGGCCAACCGCCCGGCCCACGCCCGTACCTCGGCCAGGTGTTCCACCTGCAGCCCGACGTGCGGGTCGGGCTGCACGAGGAGAGTCTCCGGGCCGCGCTCGGTGCGTTTCGCAGCCCATTCGTGATCGAGTCCGGTGAAGTCGTCGTCGATCCAGGCAGCGGGTGCTTCGCCAAGCCAAGCGTCGACGTGGTCGCGCTTCCACAGGTAGCCGTTGGGATGGCTGGTGGTGATCTGTGGGCGCGGGAGATCGATGTGAGGGAAGGGTGGGAGTCCGAGGAGGGGGCCTATCAGGGTGGCGGCGTCCTGGCGCCAGCTCGTGCACCAGACGGGGGTGAGCAGGCCGGTGCGAAGCACGTCCATGAGCAGTGGGCCGTGGGCCGCGTTGAGCCAGACCGCCACCGGGGCGTCCGGGTCCCGATGGGAGGGGACGACTTCGTGGTGGACGTGGCTGGCTGGTCCGGTCCCTTCGTCGTCAGGGAACGGTATGAGAACGCCGTCGATGTCGAGGAGCAGGTAGGGCACGCGCATCGGTTCCTCCGTGGGAGAGCCGGGGCTGGTGTCAGAGCTTGCGTGCGGTGATCAGCAGAGTGGTGGGCCAGCGGTTGTGGCGGGCGTCGTGGAACTCCTGGGCCGAGGCGAGCCACAGGCCCGCGCGGTTGAGGTGCTTCTCCCAGCGGTCTGCGTCGAAGTCCCAGCGGATGAGGGGCAGACGGCTGCGATCAGGCAGGACCACGGAGTCGCGACGGGGCCGGTCGTCGGCGGGAAGACGTCTGCCGGCGCGCAAGGGGTGAGGCACTGAGAAGGCGAGCAGGCAGCCTGGTTTGAGGTGGTGCGCGATGGCAGGGAGCAGGAGTTCGGGAGCGACGAGTCCGACGGCGCCGAAAACGGAGTAGATCGCGTCGAAGGGCTCGTCGGACGCCTGGAGGTAGTGCAAGGCATGACCTGCGACGAAGGTGAGGTTGGCGAGGCGTCCGTAGTGGGAGCGGGCCCGGCGGACCTGGAGGCCGACCAGGTCGACGCCGATGACGCGGGCGCCGTGGCGGACGGCCAGACAGGCGGCGTTGTGTCCGGGGCCGCAGCCGAGTTCCAGCACCCGCTTGCGGCGCAGGTCCGGCCCGAGTGGTTTCGGCGCCGGGCCCGCTACCTGGCCGTGTAGTCCACTCCACGCGGGCCGGTACGGGCAGCGGCTCGGCCGGACCAGCCGCGGTGCGCTGGAGGGCGTGGGCGTACCACGGGGTGGTCTGGGCGAGCATCTACACCTCCAGGAGCTGGAGGACGTCGGTTAGGTGGCGGCGTACGACCTTGATGTACGCCGGGTCCGTGGCCGGGTCGTTGATCCAGCGGATGGACTGTTCCATGAACCACTCCACGGCCCAGATCCGGTGCCAGCCCAGCGCCCACTTCTCGGCCGCGAGCCCGCCCCGCTCGGCGAGGGCGTCGGGGGTACCGCCTTCCATCACGTACGACTCCAGAAGGGCGCGCAGGCGTACGGGGTCGGGGGCGTCGAGGGTGCCGTGCCAGCTCGCGAGGTCGAGCAGGCCGGGACCGGTGAAGGCGCGGGCGAAGTCCAGCAGGCGCCAGCCGCGCTGGCCGATGTGGAGGCTGGTGGGGTGGAACTCGGAGTGCACCCAGCCGAAGGGCGCCACGGTCGCTCCGGCCGAACGGGTCTCGGCGCCCTGGGCGATCCGTTCAAGAGAATCCTGGATGTCGTCCGCGTCCTGCCAGCGTTCTTCCTTGCGGAGCTGACCGAGGTGGTCGAGCGCCCGGCCCGGCAGGGCACGGAGCCCGTGCTCGTCGAGGACAGGCAGGGAGGCCGCGCTGCGGGTGCGGTGCAGGACCACGGCTGCGGCGGCACCGTCGAGGTCGTCTGCTTCGCGGATGGGAGAGCCGAGGTCTTCCAGCAGCATCCCCAGCCAGCCGTCCTGTACGGCTGAGGCGAGGACCTGTGGGACGGGGATGCCGAGATTGTGGGCCAGCCGCAGCGCCTGGTCTTCGCAGTCGAACGGTTTCCTGGCGTACTTGAAGATCGCCGTGGTCCTGTCCGGGAAGGTCAGGCGTTCGACGCCGGACATGGACCACACCCGGACCTCCTCACGGGCCGGGGCGGGCCGGCCCGTGATGGTGAGCAGGCTCTCCAGGAGTTCGGCGTTGAGTTTCGTGTCCCTCAGAAGGCTCCAGTGCGGTGGGAGGCGTCCGGGGCGGGCGGGGGCGGCAACCCGCCCCGGGCACCTGGTCGGGGTTATGTGGGATCGCTCACGCGGTGGGCGTAGACCTGCTTGATCCATCCGGCCTTGAAGGCCGCGAGGTCGTCGCGGAAGGCGGCCATCGAGGCACCGTAGGGCGCCACGACGCCGCCGGACTGGTCCGGCACGGACTGGCAGCCGTGCACGAGCCGTCCGCCGAGAGCGGCGTGGGCTTTGACGGACTCGATGCGGCGGTGCTCGTTGAACCAGCCGCCGTGGTAGACCTCGTCCAGCATTCCGCCCGTCTCGTCGTCCAGGTCGAAGACGACGGAGGTGGCGGCCGGGAAGAACCAGCAGGGGCCGACGTTGGAGATGCGCCCGTCCAGCTCGACCTTGTTCAGCGCCATCAGCGTCGCCGCCTCGCGCAGCATCCGCAGATGGTCGGAGGTGAGCTGCGGGAGGCCGAGGCTGGCGAGGTGCTCGTCGCGGAAGAGGTACGCGTACACCTCGTAGGCGGTGCGCAGCACCCGGGCCGCGTCAGACGTGGACTCGGCGTGGGTCTTGATGAAGTCGAGGGCGAGCTGCTCGACAGCACTCTCGGCGGTCTCCTCCACGTCCAGGAGGCGGGCCTTGACCAGCTCCCAGTCGGCGACGAGCCACGTGCTGGACTCGAAGCGGAAGAAGTAGTCGGCAGGATCGATGGTGATGCGCCGGCCGTCGATCTGGATGCCGGGCAGTCGGCTCCAGCGCTCGTCTAACGCCTCGGGCAGTTCGACCGTGATGGCCGTGGTGTCGATGGTGGTCACCGTGTCTCCGTCTCTGTCCGGGCATACGAATGCCCGAACCCGGTGTCGTTGCGGGATTCTTCGGAAGCCGCCCGGATTGGCGGGGGAGCCTGGAGCGTGTTGAGCAATTTCGGGCGGCTGTACTTCAGTGAACCTGTCGTCACGCACAGTGGGTACGGTGAGAGGCAGTTGAAGCCGTATACGCGGTTTACAGCCCCCGGAACGGAGGCGAACGTGGCAGCCAAGAGGGAACCCAACTGGCGCCTGCGCGAGACCATCGACGCGATCGGCTGCACGTATGAGGCGCTGGCGAAGGACGTACGCCGCGTCGCCGCCGAGAACGGCGAGATCCTTCAGACGAACAAGTCGGCCATCTCCCACTGGGTGGGCGGCGTCCGTCAGCCCACCGGCCGGGCCGACGGCTACCTGGCCGAGGCGCTCTCCCGCCGTGCCGGGCGTGTCATCACCCAGGCCGAGATCGGCCTACGCTCGCCAGCTAGCGATCGGGCAGATGAGCACGATCCAGTTCTGACGGTCACGGACCTGGGCCGCGCCGATGTCGAGCGCCGCCGCTTCCTCGCCCTGGCCGCCTTCACGACCGCTGGCGTCGCCATGCCACTCGTCTACGACCACGAAGCCACAACGCGCATGCTGCGCGCCCGCACGGGCATGGCCATGATCGGCCTGGAAGAGGTCGAGGTCGTACGCCAGATCACCGCCACCTTCAGCGCTGCCGATGAACGCCTCGGCGGCGGCCACGGCCTGACCACCGTCACCGCCTACCTCGCAGACACTGCAGCGCCCATGCTCCGGGGGCGATTCCCCTCCGAGCCACTGCGCCGAGCAGCCTTCGCCGCCGTAGCCGAACTCGCCTACCTCGCTGGATGGAAACACCACGACCTCGGTCAGGAGGGCGCCGCGCAGCGCTACTACCAGGTCGGCCATCAGCTCGCCTGCGAAGCCGACCCTCACGGACACGCCGCCTGGATGATGCGTGCCCTCGCCCACCAGGCGCTCAGCCTCAAGCAGCCGCACCACTGCGTAGACCTGGCCGAAGCGGCCCTGTCCCGGGGAATCGGCCACATCGACGGCCAGACCGAAGCCCTGCTCCACATCACCCACGCCCGCGCCTACGCCGCCATCGGTGAGAAACCCGCCGCCGCCCGAGCCCTCCTGGCCGCCGAAGACGCCCTGCTCCGCGACGACGAGCCCCAGCCCAGCTATTCCCGCGTCAGCGGACCAGCACCCGGCACCGTCGCCAGCCACACCGCCCGCACTCTCACCGACTTGGCCGATCACGTAGGCACCGAGCAACAGCACAGGGACGCGCTGACCCGCTGGGACCCGGAGAAGTACAAGCGCGTCCACGCCCTCACCTACGCCGATCTCGGCGACAGCCTCGCCGCCCAGGCCCGCGCCGACGAGGCCATCGCCGTCTGGTCCCAGGCCCTGACGCTCATAGAGGGCATGACCTCTGACCGCACCCGAAAGGCGATCACTTCGATGAGGTCGCCCCTTGCCATCTACCAGCGGCGCAAAGTGCCCGGTGCCGCTGAACTCGACCGCCGTGCACGCGAGGCGCTGGCATAGCATCGCCACCAACCTGGCCGACGAAGGGACGCGACGTGGCTCAGCCGAACACCGAGGACCAGCCCAAAGCCCTCAAGCCCGCCCTCGAATCCATGACCCTGCTGGTCGCCGCCGTCATCGTCCACGACAGGGACACCAACCGCGTCGTCCTCCTCCAGCGCAGCGAGAACGCCAAGTTCGCCCAGGGCATGTGGGACCTCCCCGTCGGCAAGAGCGATCCCGGTGAGCCGATCACGGAAACGGCGGTCCGAGAGCTGTACGAGGAAACGGGGCTGGTTGTGAAGCCCGAGTCCTTGAAGGTAGCCCACATCATCCACGGCGCCTGGGGCGTCGAAGCCCCCAACGGCTTCCTCACCGTCGTCTTCGCCGCCCACGAGTGGACCGGCAAACCCGAAAACCGCGAACCGCGGAAGCACGCGCAAGTGTGCTGGGTCGATGCCGACGTCATCCCTCACGAATTCGTGGAAACCACCGCCAGCGCGCTCCATGGCTACCTCACCAAGGGGTCTCAGGTGTCGTTGGAGGGTTGGCAGTAGACACCTCAACCACGCCAGTGGGCCAGTTCCCGTCCTCGTCCGGCGAGACGGAATTGCTGCCGTGCCGCTCAGCAGGCTTGGCCCGCCGGACTAAGTTCCTCTTCGGGCTCCGCGTACGTGCTCGCTGCGAGAAGCCACAGGTCGGCCTCTCTGCGTCAAGCGCCGCTCCCAGGCAAGGGAGCCGTTGTGTATCGGTCCCGCCGGTCGGTCCGACGACGCAGGTCGATGGTCCGCAATGCGGTGGGGAGATCTGCTCGGTAGGGAATCAGGCCGAATCGCCGATGCTTGATGGTGGCTGCCACCGTCACCTGGGCCTGCACGGGAGCACCGGCGGTGGCCTTGACGATCAGCGTGAAGGTCTCGTCGCCGATCAGGGGGTGACGGTCGGTCGCCTGGATGCGCCATTCCGGGTCGCTGTCCCTTTCGCCCATTCCGATGACGAGAAGGTCCTCACGGCCTTGTCCGGGTGTGAGTTCGAGGGTGGATTCGACGATCGCGAGCTTGGCGCTGAGTCCGATGGAGGTTGCCCGCTCCACCGGGTGGGAGCGTTTCTTGGGAGAGATCGACCAAGCGATCGGCTGTCGGTCCGCAGGCTCATCAGGGGACTCCAGGAGAACGCCGACGGCAGCGTCGGCGAAAGGGGCACCGTTCGCCGGTGGGCGGAAGGCGCACGTGAGGCTGAGGAGGAAATAGTCGCTATGCGACGCCTCTGCGGTCAGGAATCCGAGCCATTCCGCCTCGCCTGCGGCTGCCTCCTCCGCAGTCAGTGAGTGAACGATGGCGGTGCTGAGCGATACCCGCCCTTCGATGCGGTGCTGCGGAGCGGGTGACTGCAGCCGAGGCACCTCCACCAGGTCGATCTCGTGGAGCGGGGTCAGGGGCAGTTCCAGATGGGTCACGAGGCAGCTCCGTGGTTCGAATCCGAATGGCGCCAGTCGCCGATGAAGCAGAACGAGCCCCAGTCCCGGAACGCCGTGTGGCGGCCGCGGACGGCCGACTGCGCGGCGCGGAAGGCGGCCCGTCGGTCCGGTGCCTGCGCGAGACGCTCGTAGAGCGTTCCGAAGAAGTCCGTGGCCACGTCCGGGTGGACCGGCCATAGGCAGCCGATGACTGCCGAGGCGCCAGCGGACAGGAACGCGGCGGGCAGGCCGCGCAAATTGTCATTGACGTCGAACCGGCCCAGGGCGGATTCGCAGGAACTCATCGTCACGAGTTCGACGCCCCTCAGGTCAGCCCGGAGAATGTCGTGGGCGAAGAGACGACCGTCGTTGTCCGCATCCGGCGACAGGAACAGGCACTGGTACCACGACGCCCACTCGTTGTGTGCCCCGTGCGCTGCCACGTGGACATAACGCGCGTCGGCGAGTTCGCCGAGCAGTCGCCGTGGAGTCGCTGCGGGCCCCAGAACCGCGTGACCGCCCATCGCCACTGCGACCTGGCCGGCGTGTGTTTCCAGGGCGTTCTGAGCGAGGAGACCGTGCTGGGTGCCCCCGGCCGCGGATGCCAGGGCGACGAGCCCACGCCCAGGCGGACAGTGAGGGCTGGGCGCCGGCGTACGGAGGAAGCCCAGGCTCGGTACCTGCGTGACGGTCCAGTCCTCGGCGAGGGGACGACCGTCGACCTCCAGCAGGTGGTACGGGAGGTAGTGCAATGGGCCGTTGGGCCAGATGCACAGATGCCGCTTCCCCTGGGTCCGCCAGCCGTCCAGCGAAGCGGTGAAGCCCGCCAGATGAGGGACACTGTCCTCCCTGAGCTGCTTTTGTGCCGCACGGCTGACAGTCCGGTGCAGCGGATCCGCAACGATGGCCTGTCGTAGGGCGGCGACGTGAAATGCCACCGGGTGGGCGGAGAGAGAGTGTTCCGCGCGCGTGAAGCGAATGAGTCCGGCTTCGAAGTTCGTCAGGAGCACGGTGTGGTGCTCCGTGTCGTCGCGGGTCACCGCCATGCCGGACAGAGAGGTCACCGGCGTCTCGGTTCCGTCCCGACGCGCGTGGCCGAGATACAGCGAGAGCAGCACCGTGTCCTCGGTCAGAAGTGCCTGCAACTCGTCGGGGAACATCATCGGTATGCGGTTCGTGCGGCCGGCAGCAAGGAGTTCCTGAGTGATCCGCCGGTCAGCGGCACGCTGCATGTTGCGGTGCTCCGTTTCGGCGTCGATGCCGAGTTCGGACTCGCCGGTGCCGACGTAGAAGAGCATGCCCTCTTCGGGGCTCGGTAGTTCGGGCTCGCTCAGCGGTCCGGAGAGCCGGGCGTCGTCCCCCCGGATGCGGTCCAGCAGTTGCAGGAGCCCTGCGGAGGGTGCGAACGGGTCGGGCCGTTCGGTGATAGCCGTGAAGTCGATTCCTTTGGCAGCTTGGTGAATTGCCATCATCAGACCGTGGGGGACAGTGGGTCCGCTCAGTTCGAGGACCAGCTGTTGGTACAGATCGCGGAGCTTCCATCCGATGACTTCGTCGACGCCGCCCCGTAGCCATACGGCGGCAGGGATCAGTGCCGCCATGGCCACGCCGACACTGCTCTCGTCGGTTGCACGCACACTTCGCACTGCGGCATCGAGGCTGTTCAGCGCCATATCGACCTGGCCGCACATGGCGTAGGAGGCGAGTGCGTCGGCGAAGTGACGTGCGGCGAGGGCCTCCTGTCCTGTCCCCGACATGCGCAGCCCCATGTCGTACGAGAGTGTGCCGTCGAGGTAGTCCAGTGCAGGACCGCACCGGCGGCACAGCTCCGGGGACAGCTCCCGCGCCTCCCGCGTCAGAGCACGGCCGAGGTGCTCCTCCTCGTTTCCACGGGCGTGCGCGGCGAGGTGGATGAGGGTCGCCGCACGTTCCTCGGCGGACCAGCCCTCTTCGTCCGCACGGGAGCGTATCCGACCTGCGGCTTCCTCCACTCGGACCAGCCCTGCGAAGCATCCCAGGTGATCGTCTGCGAGACAGTGCACCTCACTGGCCCAGCGGCGACGACGGTGGGAATCTGCAGGTAGTTCCGGGAGTTCGTGGTCTGCGGCCTCGATCAGCTGGAGTTCAAGGTCGGGCCGGCGGACTTCCTCTGCAAGCGTGAGCGCCTGAGCGAAGACACTTGCGGCATCCTGCATCCCTTGCCGGTCCCGGACGGCGGCCAGCGGCAGAGGCAGGACGTCCTGAAGGTCACCGGGCAGCGAGACCTCACGCAGCAAGCACAGGACTCTCAGTAGGTACAGGTGGGTGAGGGGATCCCGGACCGGGTCCAGCAGGTCGAACGCCTCACGGGCAACCGCCCGGATCTCCTCGTCGTACGACTCCTGCTTGTGACCGGCGACCATGGACAGGGCTTCGGCCAACGCCTTGAGAACACGCCCTCGCTCGTGCCCGCGCGATAGGTCGGCGGCCTCGCGCAGATACCGGACCGCCTCCTCGGCGGCGACCAGTGGAGGGGGCATCTCCGCGGTTTCCGGTGCGACGGAATCGTCGGGATGGATGGAGCGGTGCCGAGCTCGGCGTTCGCGCCACAGATCATGGGCTGACTCGAATGTCAGTCCCGACATGTTCCCCACATACGGGCTGACCCGGAGCAGCCCTGCGGCGAACAGCGTCTCGGCGAGTTCGGCGGTGCCCTCGGCGCGGCCGCTGTCGCGCAGAACAGCGATCTGTTCGTCCGCCACGGCACAGACGCGGCGGAAGAGCAGCCCGTCGGCCACCTCGATCAGCGCGAACCGTCCTGCTTCGACGTAGGCATCGGCCGCCCACCACCAGGGTGTTCCCCATCCGGTGGCCCAACGGGAGCGCGCGGCCTCCAGAGCGAGGGTCAGCACCGGCACCGCACCGCCCGGCGTGCCGGCCTCAACGAGACGTAAGGCAGCGAGCACCACGGAGCCCACAGCGGCCTCCGAGAGCTCAAGGGACTGATCCTTCACGCGGCGTATGGCCTCGCTCTCGGTCAGCACCCGTGCCGAGAGCTGCCCGCCAAGACCGGCCAATGTTTCGGCCTGGCGCCGGATCTCAGGGTCTTCCGGACGGGCCGCTGTGCCAGCCTCGGCCACAGCAGCTTCGCTGAACTGCGGAACCCCCCTGGCGCGGGAAGTCCGCTCAAGAAGAAGCCTCATGACCCTGCTCAGGTTGGCCAGATGCCCCTCGCGATAGTCGCCGTTCGTCAGGTCGACCGCCCGGCGCAGCCACCCGACCGCTTCGCGCAGCACGGGCACCACGCCGTCCTCGTCACCGGCTTTCGCTTCCACTGCTTCCGCCCGACGGCCAAGAGCCGATCCGAGTCCGGCCGCTGCACGCGCATACGCAGAGGTGTCTCCGGCAGCGTCTGCGAGAGCATCCCTGTAGACACTCTCCGCTCGGCTGAGATCCTCGATGTTCCCTGCGACCTCGAAGCGTCGTACGAGGACGGCGGCGAAGGACGTTCGGCGGTTTGCGCGCCGCAGGGCGGACGGCTCCGGGAGAGCGGCCACACTGCCCATCAACTCCACCGCGGCATCGGCGTCAGCGCTCCGTTCCACCGCAGGACGGTCGGGAAAAGCCGCGCGGTGTTGGAGCGCAAGGCCGTGGACGGTGTCCCGGTATGAGTTATCACCGCTGTCGGCGACGGTCTGGATCAGGCTGATGGCCTGGTCGAGGGCAGCAATGTCTCCCTTCTCCTCACCGTCAATGACCAGATCTGCCGCATGTTCCAGCGGGTTGCTCCGCGGGTCGTATCCGGTCTCATCGGCGAGCCGGGGCCACAACTCACGCGGCACTCGTCGGTGATCAACCAGGTAAAGCAGGCCGAATACGCCGATCGCCGTCTCAAGGTCCCGGGCGGCGAGGGCTCCGCCCTTGTGCGCCAGGGAACGGGCCCAATAAAACGCCGCAATGGTGTGCAGGACATCGGGGTCGGCCTCTTCGGGGCGCCCGCCCACCGACGCGAAGAGTTCCGCCGCGACAGCCAAGGCGTCGTCATCGAGCACGCACTGCGGATCTCCGCCGTCGCCGAACTCGCGTACGCGAGCGACCAGCTCGCCAAGGTGCGCATCCTCCACGAATCCCCCCACCCGTTGGAGTACTCATCGTAGTGAAGGCGACACGAGCGGCCCGGACAAACTGTCGATCTACACGAGGGCAGCTCACAGGCTCCCTCTGAGGCCCGACCCGCGACTCAACGGCGATGTCATGGATCCCATCCGGCCGCAGCGTCCACGTGCCAAGGCCGGGTTGGCCCCCACACAGCAACGATTGCATAGGCAGCTGGGGTCCTGTCTGCAGGTGCCGTGAGAAACGGATTCAGCACACATGAGGGCGGGAAACCCCGCGAACACCTGAGAACTACGGAGAGATGTTTTCCCAGGCCAGACACACTGCGGACGGCGTCTGCGCAGGTCACAACCCCGTCCCGGGAACTCTCCTAAAGCGGGTGTCGCAGGTTCGAATCCTGCCGGGGGCACCAGCGAAAAGGCCCCGGACCGATCATGGTCCGGGGCCTTTGGCGTCCGGGAGCCCAGCCCACCCCGGTAAGGGCGGTGACGCGGGTGGCAGGTCGGTTCGGGGTGCGGCTCGGCCGGCGGTCGGCCGGGGTGAGTGGTGGGGGCTGTGGCTCGGTCGCGCCTTTCGTTGCCCGTCCGGCGGGGCGTGATCGTCCTCGCCGAGGGGCCTGGTGAAGTGCGGGCGGGATCTCCGTCGGGTCGTTGCTCACTCTGCGTGGGCGCCGAGCGTGACGTCCAGGTCCCAGAGGTCGGGCGTGCGGCTGCGGGCCTTGAGGGTGCTCCCGGCCGCAGGAGACAAGTGGTGCCTTCTGACCAGCGCGATGTCACAACTGGCGTCCCACAGCGCACTACTGACGGCCTGAAGGAACAGGGCCCCTCCGTTCACAGTGGCGGGTTGGGGAGAGGACGAGGAGGCAACAGTGGACCCGGTGTGGATCGGGGTGGGGGCGACCCTGCTGGCGGCCGTGGTGGACGGAGCGGTGCGAGTGGCTCGTCAGCGTCGTGTGGGGCGCGAGGGCGACAAGTCCCCCGAGCGGACGGCCGAACACTTCCGTGTGGTGGCCGCCGAGGCTTCGCTGGAAAGTGCGGGGCACCGTCTGCGCTTCGCCGTCTCCCTCCGCACGAGCGGGGGTGAGGACGGTGGACGAGGCGCTGAGTGACGAAGTCAGCCTGACGTATCTGGCGGAGCAGGACGTCGCGGTCCCGGGGCGGGAGCTGGCGGAGGAACTGCACGACAAGGAGTACGCCGGACTCGTGCGCTTCCTCCTCCTGCAGGGAGCTACCTGGGCCGAGGCGCAGGACGCCGCTCAGGAGGCCTTCACCAGCATGTGCCGGCCGGGCACGCGCATCACCCGTGCTCGGGCGTGGCTGCGGACGGTCGCTTGGCGGTCCTGGATCAAGCAGCAGGTGCGCTGGGAGGACTCGTGCGCGGACATGCACGAGGCCCATCTCAGCTTGAAGTGGGACACCCCTGCCCACGCCGCGGAGCTCTGCGAGGAGGCGCGGCACGTCGTGCGGTTGCTCTCCGGTCTCCCGCCCAAGCAGCGTGCCGCGATGGCCTGGCACATGGACGGATTCACCACGGAAGAAAGCGCCCGCGCCATGGGCACGTCGTCGGCTGCGGTCCGGCAGAACCTGGCCCGGGCCCGAGCAGCTCTGAAGGCCGGCCTGGGCCTGGGAGATGTCTCCCCGGCCGAGAACACAAGGGAGGGGGAGGTCTCGTGATGGACGGCAACGAGACGGAGCGGCGGACCGAGTTCAGCGGCCTCGTGAAGGGGGGTGCGGAGACGTCGTTGGAGGAGATCCTCTCGTCCACGTACCAGGACTTGGGCACGGCCGTCAGCGACCGGCTCGCAGCCCAGGGAGGGCCGCCGGAACTCTGTGACCCCGACCTCGCCCTCGACCGACTTCTCGCGTCCGTCCATCGGCAGACGCGTGTCGCGATCGACAACCGGCTGTCCGCCGGGCACGCGGAACGCAGGAACAGCCTCGACGCCCTTGCGAAGCGGAAGCTCCCCTACCAGGAGTTGCGGGACCGGCCGGCGGACCTACGGCTCAAGCACCGCCAAAAGGCACTCACGCTCGTGGAACTCTTCCGTGCCCCGAACCGGACGCACACGCTGCGACGCGCCCTGTCGTATCTGGAGGAATTGCACGGTCTGTTGGAATTCTCGGGGGAGCGGGAGTCCGCGGGGGAGCGGGGGTTCGCGGCAGATCTGATGGGCAAAGCCGTCCACTGGCTCGACGCGATTCCGCGGCCGTACGTCAGCCCGGCGACGGCTCGGCCGGGTGACGGCTACGAGGACGCCGTCGAGGCCCACTTGGACGCTCCCGCGCGGCGGCTCGCCCACCGGCTCCAGGGCATCCGGCGCCTCCTGCACGAAGTGGTCGCGTCCTACCTGCCCGAGCGCGGTGGTCGGACGGCGGAGTCGTTGGGCGGCGCGACCGAAGCCGTCCAAGATCTCTGCAACGACGTGGAGCGGGCTCTTGAGGAGGCCGTCGCTCTTGAGGCCGCGATCGAGTCGGTGGTGAGCGCGAGCAACGACTTTTGCGGTGCCGATTTGAATTCTGCGGCCTTGGAAGGGGTCTCCCTGGCAGGAATCATCTGGAATCTCGACACCGTCTGGCCTGCTGGGTGGGAAGAACGCATCCTACGCACTTCTCTGCCGAGGAACGAGGCCGAGACGGAACTTGTCGTCGCTGCCGAGCCCAGCGCGCAGTCGATGCACGCCGACGTATGAACCGCGACCCGAACCGACTCCCTTTCGTGCCTCCGTATGACGGCTCGTGCCTCCGTATGACGGCTCACTTCGGCCCACCTCGGCCACGCCAGGGCGCGGTGCAGGTTGCGGTGCAGATTGCGGGTCAGGCGATGTGGAAGACGGACTCCAGCCCGTCGGTCTGCACGGTGATGCCCAGGCCGGGGCCGGTCGGTGCTGCGCCGCGGCCGTTCCGGGAGCGGGGCTGGTGGCCGGCGACGTGTCCGTCGGTCCAGTCGTTCATGAACGAGGCGTTCTGGAAGTTCTCCGCTTCGGTGCTCGCCGCCAGGTGGCTGACGGCCGCACTGACGATGTCACCGCCCCAGGTGTCCTCGATCGAGACCATCATGTCCAGGTCCTGCGTGAGGTCGCGCATGCGTGCCGCCCCGGTCAGCCCTCCCACGCGACTGATCTTGATGTTGACGGACACGGCTCCCGCGTCGTATTTGGCGCGGAAGACGTCGGTCGTGGTCAGAACGGTCTCGTCGAGCACCAGCGGAAGACTGGAGTGGCGCATCGCGAAGACGCAGTCCTCGGTCTTGCGGCAGGGCTGCTCGACGAACACCGGAAGTCCGGCCATGGACGCCACGGCGATCTGGGCTGCTCGCAGGTTCCAGCCACCGTTCGCGTCGGCCACCACCAGGGTGTCGGACGCGGCGGCGTCCACGACGGCGCGGGTGCGGGCCGCGTCCTCCAGCGGATCGTTGCCGACCTTGAGTTGGAAGCGTGCGATACCGGCCTCTTCCCGGCGTACCACGAAGTCGGCCATCGCCTCCGGTGACGTCAGCGGGACCGCCTCGTAGAGCGGGAAGTCCTCCTGCAGCACACCGCCGAGCAGTGTGGCGATCGGCTGCCCGCAGGCCTTGCCGAGCAGGTCCCAGCATGCGACATCGATGGCGGCCTTGGCGTAGGTGCCGCCGAGGAGGACGCCGTCCAGGGTGCGGCGGACCGCGGACACGTTCGTCGGGTCCTTCCCGAGGAGCGCGGGGGCCAGCGTGTGCAGGGCCGCGCGCACCTCGGCCCAGTGGGTGGGCAGGTACCGGTTGCCGAGCGGCGTGATCTCGCCCCAGCCCTCAAGGCCCTCGTCGGTACGCAGGCGGACCAGCGTGCCGATCTCCGACGTCGCCGCCCGGCCGCCCGACATGACGTACTCGCCATGGGCGTACCGCAGGTTGTAGCCGAAGCAGTCGATCCCGACCACCCTCATGCCGTCACCCCGATCTCCGCGTGGTTCCTTCTCGACAGTCGTTGCGTGATGCGTTCTGGACAGTCGCAGCGTGATTCGTTCTCCGCGGTCACTGCGTGATTCGTCTCGACAGTCGTAGCGTGGTGCTTTCGGCCTCTGGTCGTCCCCGGCACCGCTACGTTGCCGACTTCGCGGTCACCGGGGCCGGGGGCGGGGAGCCGGCCGATTTCGTGCCCGCCCGGCCGCCCGGGGCCGGGGCCGGCTACGCGGGCTCCGGACCCGGGCGCGGCTCACTCGGCGCTCGGCTCGACACCGTTGCCGTCGGCGGTGCTCTCCCTCTCCTTGCGCCACGCGACGTAGCCCAGCCACACGACGGCCAGCACGGTTCCGCCGAAGAGAATCAGCGTCCAGATCACGGTTTCCGCGTCCACGGGTCAGACCGCCTCTCCCTGGTGCGTGGGCGACGCCTGCTCGTCGCCGTCGGTGGTGGTGAGTGAGCTGCGGCTCGTCTTCCGCGCGAACAGATTGTTGAGCAGCAGCATCACGACGAAGAGGACCGTCCACTGGAGCACCATGGTGCCGATGCTGAAGGTCTGGAACGGGTCGTACCACGTCTGCGAGGAATCGGTGATGGACAGGTACATGAACCAGCCGAAGACGACGGCGAACATCAGTGGGAACAGTCCGATCAGCACCTTCCACCACGCACCGACCTTGAAGTCGCTCGTGAGGTCCAGTGCGCGGCGCGCACGCTCCAGGCCGAAGCGCATCATGGCGATGGCCGCGAACAGGCCGCTGATCAGCAGGCCGACGCCCCAGACGTTGTCCTGGTTGGTCAGCACATCCAGGTCGAGTGCGGACGGGACACCACCGACGAGCGTGAGGAGGACGATCGCGACGACGGCCTTCTTCCGCTTCACTCCGAGGTCGATCACGTTGCGCACGGCGAGTTCCATCATGGCGATCAGGCTGGAGAGACCGGCGAGGACGAGAACGAGGAAGAACAGCGGGCCGAAGAACCAGGTGCCGCCGGGTATCTGGCCGAACAGAGCGGCCAGATAGACGAACATCAGCCCCTGGTCACCGGCTGCGACCGCCTCCTCGGCGTACTGCGGCGACTGCACCGCGAAGACCGTGCAGATGACAGCGATACCGGCGAGCATCGAGGCGAGGTGGTTACCGGCGACCACGATCCCCGAGTTGAGCGCGAAGTCCTCCTTCTTGCGCATGTACACCGAGTAGGTCAGATAGAGGCCCCAGCCGGCCCCGGTGGAAAAGGCCATCTGCACGAACGCGCCGAGCCACATCTCGCCGTCGAGCATCTTGCTCCAGTCGGGCACGAACAGATAGCGCAGTCCCTCGTCGGACCCCGTGAGGGTCATTGCGCGGATCGCGAGCAGCACCAGGACGACGAACAGCATCGGCACGGTGATGTTGAGGACCTTCTCCAGGCCGCCCTTCAGTCCGCGCAGTACGACGAAGCCGACGAGGAGCGCGGCGACCACGTGGAACAGGAGCGTCTGCGCCGGGTTCCCGACGAAGTCGTCCCACAGTTGCTGCGTCTGCTTTCTGCCCACACCCGAGGAGAACTTGCCGCTGACCGCGTAGACGAAGTAGCGGATCGCCCAGCCGCAGATCACTGTGTAGTAGAAGAGAATGCCGACCGTGACCACGGCCATGAATCCGCCCATCCAGGCGAATTTGCGGCCCATGAAGGCACGGAAGGCGCCGATCGTGCCGAGTCGGCTGCGGGATCCGAGCAGTGACTCCGCCATCAGCAGCGGAATGGCCCAGACGAGGTTGGCGAGTACGACGGCGATGATGAAGACGCCGCCTCCGCCCGCTCCGACATCTCGCGGGAATCGCCAGATGTTGCCGGTACCCACCGCCATCCCGATGGCGGCGGCCACGAACGCGAAGCGGCTGGAGAATATCTCTCGCTTCGCGTCGGATGTCTGACGCGCCATGATCAGGTTCACTCCGTTCAGCCGGTTGGGGACTACCGCGCTTCGGCAGGTCAGCGCCGCCCCATGTGGGTCGCCCTCCCCCTGACGCCGGGTACAGCTCTCCTGGCGCGTGGCCGGTAATGTATTACACCTCACATGGAATTCCGCAAGGGTCGCGCGACGAACTTCTTTGTGAGCGGCAGCAGCCCGACCCCGCCCCGCGACCTGCCCCGGTCCGCCCCCGCGCACGTCAGATCCGCCGCAGCGACGACAGCTCCGACGGGCGTCGGCAGTGGCGATACGGCGGTGGCGAGACGACTCAGGCGGTGGTGGCGACGGTGGCGGCGCCGCTCAGGCGGTGGCGGCAGCGGGAGCGATACCGCTCAGCTCGTGGCCATGGCAGTGCCGCTCACACGGTGACCGCGGCGCTGCCGCCCTACGGCGCCGCCCGCACGGTGGAGCCCAGCCCCCTCGGTCGACCGGCAGGGGCAGTCAGGCGGCAGACAGCGGCCGTCGAAGACGCCAGGGAGACACCAGGGAGGCGTCAGGCGGTGCCTTCCGTCCGGCCGGCCCAGATACCGCGGCTGTGGGTCAAATGCTTACGCACCAGTTCCGCCGTCAGTTCGCCGTCATCCGCTTCGACGGCGTCGACGATGGCGATGTGCTCCTCGCCGGACTGGGTCAGCTCACCGTGGTCCGCCAGCTTCTGCAGGCCCTGCATACGGGCCTGATCGCGCAGTTGGCCGACCATCTCCACGAGGCGGCGGTTGCCCAGGAGTTCCAGCAGGCCGAGGTGGAACTGCCGGTCCAGGTCCAGGAAGGAGACCAGGTCTCCCTGGCGTGCGGCGTCGGTGAGCTGCTCGGCGAGTTGACGGAACCGGGTCAGGGGGGCCCGGTCCGTGAGCTGGGCGAGCTCGACCATGGCCGGGACCTCCAGCATGGTGCGCAGGCGGAAGATCTCTTCGAGATCGTGGTCGGTGAGCACCGGCACCCTGAAACCCCGGTTGCGGATGATCTCCACCATGCCGAGATTGGCGAGGTCCATGACCGCTTCACGGACCGGCGTGACGGAGACTCCCAGTTCCGAGGCCACATTGATGACGCTCTCCACCCGCCCGGGCTCGATCTGCCCCAGCACGATCCGGGTGCGCAGCGCCTCCCGAGCCTGTTGGCGGAGGCTGACCGACTTGAGCTGCGGACCGCGGGCGGCGGTCACCGGGGGGTGAGGAGTTGTCACGCCTTATGCATAACACGGAACTCCCGGACCGTACGAAGGGACCTGGGGCCTCCTTGCCCGGAGGGGTGAGGTGTAATACCTTACTCACCGAGGCGATCGAGGGCCGCTCAGCGGAAGAAGTGGGGTGCCATGAAGACCATCACCGTGGGTGAGCGCGAGATTCGCGACGCCGTGACGATGGGCGAGGCGATCGAAGCCGTACGGCGGGGCTTCATCGATCTCGTCGGCGGGGAGTTCGAGATGCCCACCCGCACCGCGCTGCGGGACGGGCGGTTTCTGGTGATGTCGGCTCACCACCGGTCCACGGCCTCCGCCATGTTCAAGACGCTGAGCGTCAACTTCGCACGCGAGCCCGCCATCGCCGGAACCGTGATCTGGAGTGAGACCGGCCGGCTGGACCAGCTGGTCGCCGACGCCGGAGCGGTGACCGCTCTGCGGACCGGCGCGGTGGTCGGCGTCGCGACCGATCTCCTCGCCCCGCCCGAGGCAGGCCGACTGACCCTGATCGGCGCCGGCGGCCAGGCGCCCGACCAGGTGCGCGCCGTCCACGCGGTCCGGCCACTGCGCCAGTTGACCGTGGTGGACGCCGATGCGCGTCGCGCCCGGGCCCTCGTCGGGACGCTGGAGAGCGAACTGCCGGGAGTGGAACTGCGCACGGCGTCCGACGCGGAGGCCGCCGTGCGGACGGCCGAGATCGTCTGCTGTGCGACCAACGCGACCAGTCCGCTCTTCCCGGCCTCGGCGCTGCCCGCCCACGTGCATGTCAACGCCATCGGCGCCTTCCGCCCCACCATGCGCGAACTGCCCGACGAACTGCTCGCCGACAGCACCGTCGTCGTCGACGAACTCGATGCGATCCTGGCGGAGTCGGGCGAGATCATCCACGCCCTCGAAGCCGGGGCCGTCACCAAGGACGCCCTCACCGAGCTCGGCACCGCGCTGACCGCCCCCGCTCCCTCTCCCGTCTCCCCTGCCGCACACGGCAACCGCACCGTGTTCAAGTCCGTCGGTGTCGCCGTACAGGACTGGGCCCTCGCACGCCTCCTGGCGGACAAACTCCTCCCCTGATCCGGCCGCCCATCCGCGCCATGAGCAAGGAGCGGCGCGGACAGGGCCGCGCGCGACACGAGAAGGACGGACACGAGAAGGACGACGGACAAGGATGACGGACAGTGCAGTGGTCGTCGGTGCGGGAGTGATCGGGCTGGCCACCGCTTATCGGCTGGCCCGGGACGGGCTGGCCGTCACGGTCGTGGACGCGGCTTCCGAGGGGGCAGCCGGTACGTCCGTCCACAACGCCGGATGGGTCGTCCCGATCATGTCGGCTCCGGTGCCCGCTCCCGGAATGCTCGGAAAGGCGGTGCGGTGGATGGTCCGCAGGGACAGCCCGCTGTACATCCGCCCCTCCCCGCGTCCCGAGCATGTGCGCTTCATGGTCCGCATGCTGCGCCACTGCAACCCCGAGGACTTCGCGCACGGCGCCGAGGCTCTCACCTCCCTCAACGAACGGACACTCGCCCTCTTCGACGAGTACGAGGAGGACGGCGTGCGCTTCGAGCACCACCGCACGGGCCAACTCCTGGTCTTCACCTCCCGGCGGACCATGGAGGAGTACCGGGCGGCGACGGCCCCCATGGAGCGGATCGGCCACACCGCCGTCCCGCTTTCCGGTGACGAACTCCGGGACCTCGAACCCGCGCTCGGCAAGCAGGTGCTGACCGGGCTCCGCTGTCCGCGGGAACGCCATGTGGACCCCGTGAGTCTCGTCAGAGGCCTGGAAGACCGTTGCCGGGGGCTCGGGGTCCGGTTCCTGCGCGACAGCCGGGTCACCGCTGTGCGGTCCAGGGGCCGGGCGGTGGACTCGGTGCTCGCCGGGGGCCAGGAGGTCGAAGGCGACCTCTTCGTCCTCGCTGCCGGGGCGCACACCGGCCCGCTGGCACGGCTGGCCGGACACCCCCTGCCCATCCGGCCCGGCAAGGGGTACGGGTTCGACGACACCAGCGGGGCCGTGACGCTGCGGCACTCGGTGTACCTCGGCGAGGCGAAGGTCGCCGTCACACCGCTGTCGGACCGGCTCCGCTTCGCCGGGACGATGGAGTTCGGCAGCTTCGACGGGGCCGTCGATCCGCACCGTCTGCGAGGCATCGCCCGCTCCGCCCGCACATATCTGCCCGGCTTTCCGTCGGCGGTACAGCCGCACGGCTGGACGGGGCTGCGTCCGATGACCCCGGACGGGCTGCCGGTCGTCGGGCCGCTACCGGGCAAGGACAACGTGCTCGTCGCCGCCGGACACAGCATGCTCGGGGTGACCCTGGCGCCGGTGACCGCGGACCTCGTCTCCGCGCACATCGCCGGAGGCCGACGGAGTGCCGGGACGGCCCACACGGCAGCCCCGTTCTCCCCGCGACGCTTCACATGACGACTCCTGACGTCTCATAGCGCCTCCTGCATCCCATGACGTCCCACGGCGAACATGCGACAGGGCCGCACTCCCGTGTCGGGGAGGCGGCCCGTGTGGTCGTCAGAGTCCGTGGCGTTCGCGGTTACTTGGGGTCGCGGTTGAATGTGGAGGCCGACCAGAGGTGGCCGAGGGCTGCGAGTCCGAGGCACCAGGCGATGGCGAGCCATGCGTTGTGGCCGATGTGGCTGCCCAGCAGGAGTCCGCGCAGGGTCTCGATGGCGGGGGTGAAGGGCTGGTATTCGGCGATCGGCTGGAACCAGCCGGGCATCCCGTCGACCGGGACGAAGGCGCTGGACAGCAGGGGCAGCAGGATCAGCGGCAGGGCGTTGTTGCTGGCGGCCTCGGCGTTCGGGCTGACCAGGCCCATGCCGACCGCGATCCAGGTGAGTGCCAGGGCGAACAGGACGAGCAGTCCGAAGGCGGCCAGCCACTCCAGGGCTGTGGCGTCGGTGGAGCGGAAGCCGATGGCCACGGCGACGGCACCGACGAGGACCACGCTGAGGACCGATTGCAGCACACTGCCGATGACGTGGCCGATGAGGACCGAGCCGCGGTGGATGGCCATGGTGCGGAAGCGGGCGATGATGCCCTCGCTCATGTCCGTGGAGACGGACACCGCGGTGCCGATCGTGGTGCTGCCGATGGTCATCAGCAGCAGGCCCGGGACGAGATAGGCGATGTAGTCGGAGCGGTCGGCGCCGCTGCCGATGCCCGCGCTCATCGCATCGCCGAAGATGTAGACGAACAGCAGCAACAGCATGATCGGCGTCAGCAGCAGGTTCAAGGTCAAGGACGGGTAGCGCCGTGCGTGCAGCAGGTTGCGGCGCAGCATGGTGTTCGAGTCGCGCAGGGCGAGGGACAGGCCGCTCATCTGACGGTCTCCTTGGACTGGGTGGGCAGGTTGGCCGGGCCGGTGAGGGCGAAGAAGACGTCGTCGAGGTCGGGGGTGTGCACGCTCACCTCGTCGGCCTCGACGTCGGCGGCTTCCAGCTGGTCGAGGATGGCGCGGAGTTCGCGGTGGCTGCCGTCGCCGGGGATCTGCAGGGTGAGGGCTTCGTCGTCGCGGGTGGTCTCGCGCAGTGCGGTGGCGGCGGTCCGGTAGGTGGACGGGTCGGTGAAGCGGAGGCGGATGTGGCCGCCGGGGATGAGCCGCTTGAGCTCCTCGGCGCTGCCTTCGGCGGCGATCTTGCCGTTGTCGAGTACGGCGATACGGTCGGCGAGCTGATCGGCTTCTTCCAGGTACTGGGTGGTCAGGAAGACGGTGACGCCGCCGGCGACCAACTCGCGGATGATCTGCCACATGGTGTGGCGGGAGCGGGGGTCCAGTCCGGTGGTGGGCTCGTCGAGGAAGATGATCCGCGGGTCGCCGACCAGGGTCATGGCGATGTCGAGACGCCGCTTCATCCCGCCGGAGTAGGTGGAGGCGGGCTTCTTCGCGGCCTCCACCAGGTCGAACCGCTCCAGCAGTTCGGCGGCCACCCGTCGGCCCTCCCGCTTGGACAGATGGTGCAGATCGGCCATCAGCAGCATGTTCTCCTCACCGGTGATCAGGCCGTCCACGGCTGAGAACTGCCCGGTGACACCGATGGCCGCCCGCACCGCCTGCGACTCGGTGGCCAGGTCGTGGCCGCCGACCCGGGCCTGCCCGTGGTCGGCGGCGATGAGGGTGGAGAGGATCTTCACGACGGTGGTCTTGCCGGCCCCGTTCGGCCCCAGCAGGGCGAAGACCGATCCCTGGGGGACGGTGAGGTCGATACCGTCGAGCACGATCTTCTCGCCGTAGGACTTGCGCAGACCGTTCGCCGCGATGGCCGGATGCGTCATGACGGTTACTCCGTTCTTCACAGGCTGCGGGCGCTGATGTCGCCGTGAGCGGTGGTCGCGTGGATGGTCAGACCGGCGGCGCCGTCGGTGTTCTTGAGCGTGTTGCGGATCCGGCCGAAGGAGGTGCCGGCGTCCAGCGAGGCGGACACTCCCCGGGCGGCACCGACCGAGATGCCGCCGTACTCGGTGCGCAGGGTGATCGTGCCGCGCTCGGCCTCGGCGATGTGGATGTCGCCCTTCTGTGTGCGGATCTCCCCGGCGCCGCCCAGGCGGCCGACCGTGACGTCACCGGCGAGGGTGGTGAGGCGGACGCCTTCGGCCTCGTCGAGCTTGATCTGCGCCCGCTGGCCCTCGAAGGCGACCTCACCGAGCCGTCCGACCCCGCGGAACTCGGCATCGGCCGCCTTTGCCTCGGCCCGGGACCCGGTGGGCAGCTGAATCGTCACCTCGATCGCTCCGGAAGGGCCCAGCAGCCGGTTGCCGCCCTTCGGGCCCTCGATCCGCACGACGCCGTCGTCGTGGGTGACCTCGGTCTGCTCCGCCGCCTTCACGTCCCGGCCCTTGGAGGCGTCGGCGGGCAGCACCTCGACCGTGGTGTCGGCCCGGTCGGCGGCGATGAGACGGATGCTTCCGGCGGGGATGTCCAGGACGGCAAGGACGGGGGCGGGGGTCTTGAACTGCATTGTGCTCTCCTTCGGCTCGATGTTTCCGATGAGGGAAACGCTACGTTGCGTTCATAGGCCTGGCAACGAGTCCGTTGCACAGAAGTCGCATCTACGCAGGTGAGAGCAGTTATTTCGTTGCAACAGGTCAGAAGATAACGCAACGCAGCCGGACTGACCGTTGCAATGGAATGAAGGTGAACGCTATTCTGGGGGCACCAGGGACCACGAAGGAGGCCGCGATGCCGGGAGGCAGACTCACCCAGCAGGAACGCCAGCAGATCGCGCTGGGGCTGTCCGAAGGCCTCGCCTACGCGCAGATCGCCAGACGTCTCGACCGTCCGACCTCGACCGTCACCCGCGAGGTGATGCGCAACGGCGGCCCCACCGGCTACCGCGCCGACCTGGCGCACCGCGCCACCGAACACCGCACCCGCCGCCGCAGGCAGGCCGCGCCCCGGGGCGGGCCGCAGGTGTCCCCGCAGGCCCACGGACGCGACGCCGAGGCCCTGCGCGAGTACGAGGAGACGCTCACCACCGTCTTCATGCAATCGGGCGCGCCCAAGATGATGGCCCGGGTGCTCGTCTGCCTCTACACCACCGACACGGGCAGCCTCACCGCGTCCGAACTGGTCCAGCGCCTGCAGGTCAGCCCGGCGTCCATCTCCAAAGCCATCACGTTCCTGGAGGGCCAGGGCCTCGTCCGCCGGGAGCGCGACGAAGGCCGCCGCGAGCGCTACGTCGTCGACGACGACGTCTGGTACCAGTCGATGATCGCCAGCGCCCGCTCCCTCGCCCAGGTCGTCGAGACCTCACGACAGGGCGTCGGCATACTCGGCCGCGACACCCCGGCCGGCGCCCGGCTGGAGAACATCGCCCGCTTCCTCGACTTCATCGCCGAGAGCACGATCAGGGCCGCGGAGCAGGCCCGCGAAGTCCTCCACACGGACCCCGGAACGACCACGGGCGGCACCACCGGGCCGCATACGGAGGGCGGATGATCCGCCGCCTCGATCCTCAGGGGCAACCCGATGTCCAAGGCCGGGAGTTCAGCACTCGAGCGGTTCGGCGTCCGTCCGACTCGGCACCCGAGCCCGTGACCTCATGCCCCCCTGCCCAGCGGCGGGGCAGAGCAAGGGCAGGTCGGTCGGCAGGGCGGTCGGCAGGGCGGTCGGTCGGGTCACCGTCGCTCAGTGGGGGGCGTGGTCTGCCGGGGGCGAGGGCCGAGGTTCTGGGTGATCGTGACGTGGAGGGCGGCGTGCAGGGTGGCCGCCGGCGTCAGGGAGCCGGCCGGGGTGCAGGGGACGGCCCAGTGCGGCCCCGGAGGGTGCAGGCGGCTGCTGGGCGGAACGGTCACCCAGCTCGCCGCGCCCAGCACCTGTACGGCGGCGAACTCGCAGAAGGACCACCCCTGCGCGCTGCCCGGCTCCACCAGCCAGTAGAGCCTGCTGCCGTACGGGTCGCGGATGACCGCACCCGAGGAGGCGCCGAGCCGGGTCAGTACGCCCTCTCCCAGGTACGCGGGCACGCGCACCGCGTCCCACCACTCCCCGGCGGGTAACAGCACGGCATCCAGGCCCTTCGGCAGTGGCCAGCACACGGTCACGGCTTCTCCTGTGCGTCTTCAGCGACTTCGACCCGTTCGGCACCGGCAGTCGACCTGCCGGCACTTCGCGACGTCAGGTGTCCCCGCACTGTCGGGCGCATCTCCCGGTTCCTCACGCTCTCCACATGCCTTCACCTGACAGCCCTTCGCCTGTCAGGGCTTCACCTGTCAGGACGTGTCCCATCCTGCCGACCATGAAGACCGGAAAGTGTCACCAATGTGTGACACTCCCGTCGCGCACCGTATCCGCTCTCCCTCCACCGTCCGGTACATCACAGGCAGAGCCAGGCCGCCATGTTGTCGAGCGAGTCGGGTGTGCGGCGGCGCTGCGCCACCAGGCCGCTGATGGTCTCGCGCGCCCCTGGGTGGTAGCGGGTCTGCTCCGGTGCCAGTTTGCGGGCCGTCACGACGGATCCCAGTGCGGCGTCGCTGTGTCCGGTCTCCATCTCGGCCCGCGCCCGGTCCACGTAGAAGTGCGCGCGGCGCGACATCGGCCAGCCGTGCGGGAGGCGCACATCGCGGGACTTCTCCAACGCCTTGCCGTAGCGCCGCATCTCCACCTGCGCCGACACCTCGTGCACCGCCACATTGGCCGGTCCGAAGCTCAACCAGTACACCCGTTCCGCCTCCCCTGTGCGCCGCGCGTAGGAGGCGGCCTCGCGCAGATGGCTGCCGACCGCGTCGGCGTCGTGGGCGCGTGCCGCGATGACGCTCGCCCCCAGATGCAACTGTCCCCGTACGACGAGGGTGTCGCGGGCTTCCTGCTCCGCGCTGTCGACGCGGGAGAGCACCCGGTGGCCCGCGTCGATGAGCCGCAGCCCGATGGTGTGCTCGCCCTCGCGGAAATAGGTCAGCGCGCGCATGTACTGGCGTACGGCGGCCAGCAGCGGGTCCGAGCCGCGTTCGGCGGCCCAGCCGAGCCGGTCCAGGGCGATGGTCGCCAGGTCGTAGAAACCGAGCTTGGTGGCGATGTCATGTGCCGTGCGGTAGGCCGAACCCAGCGTCTGCCACAGCGCGGTGGTCCGGCTGCGGTGGGCGGCGGCGGTCACCTCGGCGATGAAGGCGGGCAACGCGTGGGCCGCCTTGCTGAGCTGGGTGGCGCGCACCATACGGCACAGCTCGTCCGCCTGCGCGGCGAGTTCGGCGGGCGTACGGGCGTCGTGCTGTGCACGCGTCCCGCCTGCGTCGTGCGGTACGGAAACCGCGCACCGGCCGGACACGTCATGCCGGTCGGACATATGACGCCCGTCGGACGCATGACGCCCGTCGGACGCATGGCTGAGATCGGAGACGTCGTACAGGTCGTACAGATCGAGCGCTTCCCGGATGGGCCGGATGAGCGCGGCGAGCCGGTCCTGCTGCAGTTCGGTGACGTACGGCTGGCCCGTCAGCACCGTCACATCGATACGCAGCTCCCGTGCCACCGCCGAGACGAGGTCGGGCGAGGCGTTCTTGCGGCCCTCCTCGACCTGTCGTAACAGACTGTAGGAGTAGGGCAACCTGGCGGCCAGGCCGCGCTGGGTCAGTCCGGCCAGCTTCCGCTGATGGGCGATGCGGACGCCCGCGTGTTCTTCCTTAAGCCCGCGCATCCGCGACTCCGTTCCTCGATGCCCGGAACCGTATGCACGGTCTGCGACAGCGATGCTTTTCGGACGCGAGCACCACTCGATCGGGTTCCACCGAGTTGCGTGGGCGCGGCGGGGTGTGAGAAGCCCGCTGCGCTGCGCCGGACAGGGGGCCGGAAGAGATACGGCGACTGCGGAGACTGCGGACTCCGTGGTGAGATGCGCGTATGGCCTCTCGCGTCCTGTATCTGCTCGGTTGCGCGGCGCCACCTGTGCTGCGGATCGCCGGTGTCGTCGACGACGCCCAACGCGCGGGCTGGGACGTGTGCCTGGGGCTCACGCCCACTGCGGCGCACTGGCTGGCGGACCAACTGCCCGCGCTGGAGCAGCAGTCCGGTCACCCGGTGCGCTCCCGGTACAAACTGCCGGGCCAGCCCGATGCCTGGCCGCCCGCGACGGCCGCGCTGCTGGCGCCCGCGACGTTCAACACCGTCAACCAGTGGGCGCTCGGGATCACGGAGAAGTTCGTCGTCGGCTTCGCGGCCGAGGCGATCGGCAAAGGGATCCCCTTGGTGACGATGCCGTGCGTGAACGCCGCCTATGCCCGCCATCCACAGTTCGCCCGTTCCGTCGAGACGCTGCGCCGGGCCGGCGTACGGGTGCTGTACGGGGAGGGCGGCTTCGTACCGAACGCACCGGGCGAGGGCCACCCGGACGCGTACCCGTGGGGGCGCGCACTGGCGGCCACGGGAGAGGCCCTGGAGTCCACCGGCACCCCGGACTGACGGCCACCCCGCCTCCGGCGGAGTGCGTCCCCCGCGCGCACCCACGCGCCCACGCACCGACGCGCCCGCGGCCCCACGCGTCCCCAGGGATGACGACCGGGGGCCCTCGGGGGGTACGGGGCGGCGACGGCCCATGTCCGCATCGGTCGAGGGGGCACCCGGGCGCTTGCCCGTTCCGGTTCGACACGCGGTACCCTTTGGTCAGTCGCCTTGGTCGAACGCCCAAGGCGGACGCCCGAGGGTGAACGACCCACCGCGACCGATCCCCCCAAGGAGGCCTCCATGCCACCTCCCCCTCCTCCACCCCCTCCCACCGCTGCGGACCGGGGCCGCGAAGTGCGGCAGCGGCTGCTGCGGGCCGGCGCGGAGCTCATCGCCGAGCGCGGCTGGTCGGCGGTGAGCACCCGCGCGGTCGCCGAGCGGGCAAAGACCGCTCAGGGCCTGGTGCACTACCACTTCGCCTCCCTCGGCGCGCTGCTGCGGCAGGCGGCGCTCGGCGGCGTCGAAGCGCTCTTCGACGAGCTGACGACACTGCTGAAGACCGCCGCCACCTCCCAGCAGGCGCTGGATCGCGTACTGGGCGCACTGGACGCCTACTCGGGCACGGACCCGACCTCCTTGCTGTTCACCGAGACCTATCTGGCAGCCGCCCGCGACGAGGAGCTCAAGGACGGCCTGGCGGGCATCCTCGCGGGCGCCCGTGACGCGCTGGCCGGCCACCTCAGCGACCAGGGAGTGCCGCAGCCGCAGGAGACCGCCATCGTGCTGCTCGCGGCGGTCGACGGGCTGATGCTGCACCGCCCCACGTCGCCCTCCCTCACCTCGGCAGCCGTCGGCCCGGTCCTGCGCCGGCTCTTCACCGAAGCGAACCCGGGAGGTGGGACCGTATGAAGGCGGTCATCTGCGGCGCCGGCATCGCCGGACTCGCACTCGCTCATCAATTGGCGGCGCACGGGTGGCAGGTCGAGGTCGTCGAACAGGCCCGGGGCCCGCGCGAACAGGGCTACATGATCGATTTCTTCGGCATCGGCTACGAAGCGGCCGAGGAGATGGGGCTGCTGCCCAGGCTGCAGGAGCTGGGCTACATGATCAGTGAGGCGGCCTTCATGGACGAGCGGGGCCGCCGCCGGGCGGGACTGGACTACGGGGAGTTCTCCGATGCGACGGGCGGCAAACTGCTCAGCATCATGCGCCCCGACCTGGAACTCGCCCTACGGGAGAGCCTGCCCGCCGAGGTACGGGTGCGCTACGGCATGACCGTCACGGACGTGACGGAGGGAGCAGAAGGAGCAGGTGCGGCGCGCGGGGCAGGCGGGGCGAGCAGGGACGCCGGGGTACGCGTCACGCTCAGCGACGGCAGCGTCCGGGAAGCCGACCTGCTGGTGGGCGCGGACGGAATCCACTCCACCGTGCGCTCCTTGGTCTTCGGCCGGCAGGGCACCGACGAACAGTGCCTGCGCCATCTGGGCTTCCACACCGCGGCGTTCGTCTTCGACGAACCTCAGGTACGCGAACAGGTCGCGGGCCGCTTCTGCCTGACCGACACGGTCGGACGTCAGATGGGGTTCTACGCACTGCGCAACGGCAAGGTCGCCGCCTTCGCGGTGCACCGGGTGGACGACCCGTCCGCACCGCTTCCGAAGGACGCACGGAGCGCGGTGCAGGAGATCTACGGTCCGCTCGGCTGGGTGGTGCCGCGCGCGCTGGCCGCCTGTCCTCCTGCCGAGGAGATCTACTACGACCATGTGGCGCAGACGGTCCTGCCCCACTGGAGCCGCGGCCGGACCGTACTGGTCGGCGACGCCTGCTACGCCGTCTCACTGCTGGCGGGCCAGGGCGCGTCGCTGGGCGTCGCGGGCGCCCACGTGCTCGCCGCGCAACTGGCAGCCGCCGACGGGGACGTGCGCGCCGGACTGGAGCGGTACGAGCAGCTGTGGCGCCCGGTGGCCGAGGACAAGCAGCGCGTGGCCCTCCAGGGAACGCGCTGGTTCCTGCCCAACAGCAGGGCCCGGCTACGGATGCGCAGGGCGGCGATGCGGCTCTCGGGGCTGCCCGGGGTCAACCGGCTGATCGCCTCGGCGGTGACGGGCAAGCCGGCGGAACTGGCCCAGCTGACGAAGTGACCCGCCCCCTTCGAGAAGCCACCGAAGATTCTTCCGGAACAGCGATGAGTTCCGTCCCCGCGCCCTGTCTACTACTGCGTGGAGCCTTTCACCCTCTGTCGGACCAAGGCCCACAAAGAACGACAGCAAGAGGAATGCCACCAACTGTCAGGATGCGCAGCGGAGCGCAGAGAAGAGGCACACCATGTCCCGGAAGATCTTCGTCAACCTGCCGGTGAAGGACCTGGACCGCAGCGTCGACTTCTTCACCAAGTGCGGCTTCTCGTTCAACCCGCAGTTCACGGACGAGAACGCCACCTGCATGGTGATCAGTGACGACATCTTCGTGATGCTGCTGGTCGAACCGTTCTTCACGTCCTTCTCGAAGCGGGAGATCCCCGACACCGCGCGGACCAGCGAGGTGCTGGTCGCCTTGTCGGCCGACAGCCGCGAGGACGTCGACGAACTGGTGGACACCGCGCTGACCGCCGGTGCCCAGCCGCACGGCGACACGCAGGAAGAGGGCCCGATGTACGGGCGTTCCTTCGCCGACCCGGACGGCCACATCTGGGAGGTCATGTGGATGGACCCGACGGCCTTCGAGGGCTGACACCGGGCTGCGTCGCCGGCCACGGCGAGGGCCCGCGAGCCTGCGGGCCCGCCCGGCGGTCGAGCGGCCTCAGCGGAAGCCCTCGGCGTGCTCCCGGGCCCACTGCGCGAAGCTGCGGCCGGGGCTGCCGGTGAGCTGCTCGACCCCCGGGGAGACCTGTGCCGGTACGTCCACCGAGTGGGCGGCGATGCCGAGCAGCACGTCGGCGATCTCGGCGGGGGTGCCGGCGGCGATCATGTCCGCGCGGGCCTCCTGCTGTGAGATCTCCTCGTACCGCAGGCTGCGTCCTGTCGCTTCCGCGATGAGGCGGAGCTGATCGGCCTGGCTCAGCGACGCCGGGCCCGTCAGCGCCGGGGTGGCTCCGCGGGCCTCCAGCGCTCCGGTCAGCGCGAGGACGGCGACGGCGGCAAGGGGTTCGCCGGGGCACGGGTGCAGGACATCGCCGACCGGGCAGGACTCAACAAGCAGCTGATCGCTTACCACTTCGGCGGCGAGGAAGGGCTCTGGAACGAGCTGAGCCGGCTCTGGGTCCACCAGGAGGAGACGTTCAACCAGCCGGACACACCGCTGGAAAAGGTACTGGTCCGCTAGCTGCACCAGGCCCTGGACGACCCCAGGGGCTCCCGGCTGAACGCCTGGGCGGGGCTGACCGGTGCGGGCCCGGAGGTCGAGCGCGAGGACCTGTCGGACATGGAGCGCCGTAAGGAAGCCGGGGAGATCGGCGAAGACCTCGACCCGGGCGCCGTCCTGCTGCTGATGGGGGCGGTCGCCCTGCCCGTGGTGACGCCGCACACGGTCCGTCCGGTGCTCGGCATGGACCCGCAGTCGTCCGAGTTCCGGGAGTTCTACACCGAACAACTGCGCCGGATCGTCCGGCGCCTCGGCTGAGGCGGGCGCCTCGGCCGAGGCCGTCGCGGACGGCCGCAGGTCCTACGACCAAGGTCCGGCCCGGAACCCGGCATTCCGTGCGCTCTCCCGGAGTTGTACCCGGTGAGCGGCCGACGCCGATCCCGCCTCCCCGGCACCGTCGTGGCCGCCCTTGTCGCCGTTGTCGTCCTTGCGTCGGCCTGTCGTGGACCTGGTCGCCGTTCGAGCCAGAGGAGCACCCGGATGTCGGTTCAGCTCAATCACACCATCGTGTACTCCAGCGACAAGAAGCGGTCGGCCGAGTTCCTCGCCGACCTGCTGGGGCTGGAGGTGCGTCCGCAGTACGGTCCGTTCCTGCCGGTCGTCACCGCCAACGATGTGGCGCTCGACTTCGCGGACGCCGGGGAGGAGCCGATCACGCCGCAGCACTACGCGTTCCTCGTCTCCGAAGAGGAGTTCGACACCATCTTCGCCCGGATCCAAGAGGCACGGCTCACCTACTACGCCGACCCCATGCGCAGCCGCCCCGGCGAGATCAACCACAACGACGGCGGGCGCGGCGTCTACTGGGCCGACCCGGACGGGCACATGCTGGAGATCATCACGCGCCACTACGGCGGCGAAAAACCCGCCTGAGGGTCGGGAGTCCGCCCGGCGGTCGCGGTCAGTCCACCGTGTCCCCGCCGTCCTCCTTGTCGGGGCACGGTGTGCCGCGCGGCAGCTTGTAGGGGGCAGCGATGCGGTAGACGCCCGGGCGCGGCGCGTCCAGCACCGTCCAGGTGTCCAGCACCGGCTCGTCCTTGCCCTCCGGCGGCGGGCCGCCGAAGGTGGGTTCTGCCTTGCGCAGACAGCCGTGGGTGTTGTCGCCCTCGCCCGAGGGCGGTGCCACCCGGCCCCCGTCCTTGTCGACCAGCCCGAGCCACGGCGAGTACGGCACCCGCACCAGCACGCGTCCGCTCTCCCGTACGCGTACGGTCACACTCTCCGCGTCGGCACGCTCGACGGACGCCGAGGAGTCGACCAGCGGCACCGGATCCTTGACCCGGAAGAGCCGCCAGCTCTCGTCGGACCAGATCTCCTCCAGATACGGCTGGCCCTCCGCCACCAGCTTGGCCTCGGCGACACCGCCGGCGATGTCGGGCGGGTCCGCGGGGAGGACGACGTAGTGCACTGCCCAGCGGCGCAACCACGCGTGGTAGCGCTCGGGGCTGAGATTCTCCTCGTAGAAGAGCGGATTGCGCTCCAGGTCGGCCTGCCGGTTCCAGCCGCGCGCCAGATTGACGTACGGAGCCAGCGCCGAGGCCTCCCGGTGGCTGTTGACGGGCACGACCTCGACCCGCGCCCGGTCCGCGTCGACCCTCTTGAGCTGGGCGAGCAGTGGCCTCAACTCGCGGGACCAGTTGGTGTCGGGCGTGGTGTGCAGCACGTCCCAGGTCGGCTTGCCGATCTGCCAGCCGAACGTCACCAGCAGCGCCAGCGCCATGGCCAGGCCGCGCCGGGACTTCCAGGGCTGCCACCCGTGCCCCACCGCGATCGGCACGGCGGCCAGCAGCGCCACCCCGCCGAACAGCAGTCCGAGCCGTTCCACGTTGGAGCCGACCTGCGAGGGGATCGCCCAGGTCAGCACGATGCCCAGGGCATAGATGGCGCCGCCGACCCGTACCGCCATCCACGTCTTGGGGACGAGGAGCACGACGGCTACGGCGCCCAGCACGGGGAAGATCAGCGACACGAACGGCATCGGCTGCACCCCGGTGAACGGGAAGAGCAGCGCCGAACAGGCCACGACCGCCGGCGGCGGAAGGGCGACCGCGAACATCGCGGCGGGCCTGCGCGCCAGCAGCAGCGAGGCCGCGACCACCTCCAGGAACAGGCCGGCGACGGGGCTGGCCGCCGTCGCCAGCGCGGCCAGCAGTATCGCGAGCGCCGCCCGCGTATACCGCGCGGGGCGGCTGGCGCGCCCACCGCGCCAGCGCGCCGGCCATGTCCAGACGACGGCTACGGCACCGAGCCCGAAGAGCACGCCCAGCGCGAAGGTCACCCGCCCGGAGGCGGCGTTGCACGCGAAGGCGAAGGCGCCCCACAGCGAGGGCAGCAGCGGCTTGGGCACGGTCCGCGCGAGGAGCAGGGACAGCAGTCCCGCGGAGAGTACTCCGGAGATGATCAGCGTCGTACGGACACCGATCACCGCCATCAGATACGGCGAGATGACGCTGTAGGAGAAGGGGTGCAGCCCGCCGTACCAGGCGAGGTTGTAGGCGGACCCGGGGTGCTCCCCGGCGAACTCGGCCCAGGCGTCCTGCGCGGCCAGGTCCCCGCCGCCGCTGGCGAGGAACCACAGCCAGAGCATGTGGAGCACCGACGCGACCGCCAGCGTGATACCGACGACGGGCAGCGGCCGGGAGACGTCGTTCCATCGCCGCAGCCGACCGCCGAGACCGCCGACACCGACACCGACGCCTGCGCCTCCGGCCCCCGCCGCCCCGTCGCTGCCGCCGCTGGCGTCGCTGTCAGCCTTGCTGGTTTTGCCGGCCTTGCCGGTGGTCTCGTCGGCAGCGGTTCCGCTGTCGGCCGTCCCGCTGTCCGGGGGATCGTTGCCCGAGGGCTCCGCGTTCGCCGCCGGGTGCGCGTCCATGCCCGCCCGACCCCGCTCCGGGCGCTGCCCGGGCACGGGTGTGCGAACGGCGCCCGCGACGTCGTTCACGCCCGGGCTCTCCGCTATCTCACCTGCGCCGGGGTCGGGGTCCGACTCCGGCATACGTGGTGGGTGCACAGTGGCCACTGCGCTCTCTCCCCGTCCTCCCCGTACGGATGTGCGGCTCAGATCCGCACGACGTTACCGGACGACATCCCGGCGCTTCCCGCTGGCCCACGCGCCCGGGCCCGTGGTGGAACGAGCGGGACGCGCGGGCCCGGCGAGCCATGAGCCGGACATGCCGACGGAACGGTGGACGCAGCGCGGCGCGGATTGGTTCAGCCGACGCGGGTCAGCTTGTCTCCGAACCCGGGCTCGCTCAGTTCCTCCTGGAGGGCGACCGGAACCCTGACCTGGCCCGGGCCGTCCCCCACCGTCAGAGTGCCGACCTTGGTGCCCGGCTCGGCCGTGTGCGGGACGGTCTTGCCGCTGTCGGTCAGCCCCAGTTTCACCTTCAGGCCCGGCCAGCCCACGGCCGTCACGTCCTTGGTGGCCACGACGGGGGTCCTGCCGCCCATCTGGTCGTCCACATAGCCGACGATCTGGCCCTTCTTGACCACCTTCTTGGCGGTGAGCGCGTCCTGGCCGGCGTCGATCAGCTTCTTGCTGGCGGCCAGCACGGTGTCCAGGATCGACGGCTCGTACTGCCCGAGCACAGCGCCGATGATCAGCTGCTTGGTGCCACCGATCTCCTTCTCGGCGGCGAACAGCAGATTCCCGCCCGCCTTGGTGGTCGTTCCCGTCTTGATGCCGACGACGCCGTCCATCGGGACGAGCCTGTTCCAGTTGCCCTGCGTCTTGCCGTTGCCGTCGACATAGTGCGGCTGCCGCACGACCTCACGGAAGAGCGGGCTCTCCATCACCTTCTTGCCCAGCTTGACCTGGTCGGCCGCGGTGCTGACCGTCGAAGCCGTGAGGCCGCTGGGGTCGGTGTAGTGGGTGTTGGTCATGCCCAGGTCCTTGGCGGCGGCGTTCATCTTCTTCACGAACGCCTTCTCCGAGCCCGCATCCCAGCGCGCCAGCAGTCGCGCCACATTGTTCGCGGATGCGATCATGATCGCATCCATCGCTTCCCGCTGGGAGATCTTCGTGCCCGCCTGGACCTTGACGGTCGACTCGTTCTGCGCGCTCAACCCGGCCTCGTCCTCGGCCTTCTGGTCGACGGGGATCATCTTCCCCTTCGACCCTTTCTTCACCGGGTGGTCCCGCAGGATGACGTAGGCGGTCATCACCTTCGCAACGCTGGCGATCGGCACCGGCTTCTGCTTGCCGTACGAGCCGAACGAGCCCAGCCCGTCCACATCGATCACGGCCTGCCCCTCGGAGGGCCAGGGCATGGACGGCTTGGAGCCCTCGAACGTGTACGTCTCGGAAGCCGTCATCGACAGCTCGGCCTCCGGCAGCGGACGCACCGCCTGCACGACGACGAAGACCACCGCGAGCAGCAGCACCAGCGGCGTCCAGATCTTCACCCGGCGGGTCAAGGTGCGCAGCGGCGTCTCGGGCGGCGGCGGGCTGTTGGTGAGCTGCGCCAGCAGGTCGAGCGGCTGCGGCTGGGAACCACCCGCCTGCGCCGCCTCCGGGCTGCCCGGCATCGGCTGCTGCCGGGTGCGCTCCGGCTCGCTCTCGGCCGGGCTGGACGGCGCCTGGGGCGTGTCGAGAGCCCCGGAGGCGCTGCCCCGAGCAGCCGCCGCCGCGGCCGGCCCCTCCGGGGCCCCTGCGGGGCGCGCCGGGGCCGCCGACCACGGGGTCGCGGTGGGCGCCGACGGCGACGTAGCGGGTTTGCGGGGCGCCGTCGGGGCCGCGGCACTCGCAGCCGCGGCCGCCGGCGTGGCCGGCTTGGCGGGGGTGCGGGGCCCGTCGGCGGACCGGAGCGGGACGAACTGGCTGGTCCGCTCGGCGTCCGACTCCTCGCTGCCCCCCTTGTCCCGGTCGCTCCGTTCCCGGGGATCGGGCGCCCCCGAAGGCGCGGCTGAACCCTTTCTTCCGGCCTTATCGGTCTTTGCGGACCTATCAGTCTTATTGGTCTTTTCGGCCCCGCTGGCCTCGTTGGCCCCGCTGGCCCCACCGCCCTTGGGGCCCTGGTCGGCCTTCTCGACCTTGTCGGGCTTGTCGGGCTTTCCAGCCTGTGTCGGCTTCTCGCCGGTGCCGTTGCTGCCGCCGGTGCCGCCGGACGGGCCCTGGGCACGCCGGACATCGGGGGCGCGGAAGACCGCCGTCGCCTGATCGACAGCGGGAGTGTCCTTCTCGCCCTCGCCGCCCGCATCAGCCTTGCCGTCCTTACGGCCCCGGTCGGACTTGTCGGCCTCGTCGGCGCCCTGCGCCTCCTTGGCCGCTCCGAAGAACGCCGAGGTCAGACGCTCGGCGCGGTCGGCTGCCGCGACGTCGTCCTCGGTGCCGGTGCGGTCGCCCTCACGCCGCAGGACTCCGAACATCGCGGTCGGCGCGTCACCCTGAGCAGCGGTGTCGGCACCGTTCGCCGCGGCGTCGTCGGACCCGACCCCCTCCGGCTTCGGCCGGACGGGAAGATCGCTGGAGGCGGCGCCGTCGCCGGCCTCCGCGGCGCGCTCGCCGTCACCGGTTCCGTCGCCCTTGCCGTCGCCCTGGGCGGCCTCCGAGCCGTCGCCGCCTCCCGCGTCGGCCGGGGCGCTGTCGCCCGCGACCCAGGCCGCCACGGCGGACTTCAGCCGTTCGTCGCCCTCGTCGCCCTGGTCCCGGCTCTCGCCGTCCCGCGCCTGCCGGTCGTCCTCGGGTCCGTCGGCTGCGCCGTCCCGCTCCGTCGCCCCGTCCGGCGTGCCGCCGGGGGGCGTGGGGGCCGGGATCTTCGACGGGTTGCCGTCCTGTGTCGCGGTTCCGGTGCCGTTCTCGGCCCCGGAGTCCTTCGCCCGCTTCGTTTCGGCCGTCTCCTCGGGCCGTGCAACCGTCCCGCTGCTCCCCGTCGTCTCCCCCGACGACCTCTCCCGCTCCGACCTGTCGGGGGATTCGCCCGCCACCAAAGCCTCCTGATGCTGCTGCTCGCCGCTCGCCATACCAGTTAACAGTGTCCTACGCACCGAAGCCGCCACCGGCGTGCCGGGGCTCCTTCGGAGGGCGGCCTCCGCGGCCCCCTCAGCGCCAGACGAGAACGACATACCTACTGGTTCCCACCCATAAGGTTCGGGCGCTCTCGACAGACCATTGTGAGAGGGGTCACCCTGTCATTCATCCACGCGGGGAGGCATGGATGGGCAGGAGCCGCAGAACAATTCCCGAGGAGTTGCTGCTGCTCGCTCTGGACCCGGCCACGGGTACCACGGCGCAGCCGCAGTCGCTCGACCTCGGCCTGGCCGGAGCACAGCTAGTGGAGCTGGCTCTGGCAGGACGGATAGCCCCTGATGGGGATCGTATCGCCGTGGTGCTGCCACGGCCGACCGGAGATCCGACTCTGGACTCCGCGTTGGAACTGCTGCGCAGGCGTGGCAGTCCCGTACGCGCTGTCCACTGGATCGGCGGGCCTCGGCTGGGGCTGCGCCAAACCTATCTCACACATCTGGAACGGTGCGGCATGGTGCACGCCGTTTCCGGCCAGATGTGCGGAGTGCTGCCGACGACGCGCTACCAGGCGACGGAGACAGCCATCAGCCGGGAGATCAGGGCCCGGCTCGACACCGCTATCCGCACCGGAGTCCCACCGGACCCGCGGACGGCGGCGCTCGCCGCACTGGCCCACGCGGTCGGTCTCGGCAAGCACCTCTACCCCGGAAACGAGGGACGGTCGTGCCGTTCCCGGCTGCGGGACCTGATCAGGCACGACCCGATGGGCGGCCTCGTCGCGCACGCGGTGATGGACGTGCAGAACGGCGTCGGGGCGCAGCCCAGGCGGGCCCAGGCGGGCGCGGCGAGCGGACCTTCCTCGGGACGTTCGGCCGCGCGGGCGACAGCGTCCGCCGCGGGTCCGACGCGGCATGTGCCGGAGCAGGCCCGGCACCTGGCGGGCGGCATGGTCAGGGCAGGAGCACGCTGACCGGCTCGCCCGCGTCCCGGCACCAGGCACATCTCCGGGCGCGACGCACAGGTCCCGGTCACCACGCACGGGGCTGAGCACGGCATGGGAACGGGTTGCGCGCGGCACCCGGACCGGCTGAGCCGCACACGGGCCGAGCGCTACGCGCGTACGGGCTGAGCACTACGCGCGTGGCTCGGCTCCGCGGCGCGGCGAGGACGGGAATGCCGAGTGCGGCGGTGTGCCGCGTGCCGGGCGCGTCGGCTGTCGGAGTGTGCCGACCGCGGGTCGCGGGCGGCAGGCCGCGTGCCAGATTCGGACGCACGCGCGGGACGGTGGTCCGGTCGTCGGGAACGACGGCCGGATTCGCCTTCCGTGCGTGCGCTCTTTCGTGTCCGCTGTACTCGTCCCCGCACTCTCTGTTGCCATTTTCCAGCGGGAGCGCACATGTTGGTGGCAACCTGCTGGAGTAGTCGTACTTACACGGAGGTGCGGTCCCGTGGCGTCGAACGTCAATCCCACAGTCCGGCGTCGCCGACTGGGCCAGGAATTGCGCCGCCTGCGCGAGCAGCGGGGCATGACGGCCGAGGAGGTCGCGGACCGGCTGCTGGTCTCCCAGTCGAAGATCAGCAGGCTGGAGAACGGCCGGCGCAGCATCAGCCAGCGGGACGTACGCGATCTGTGCGGGGTCTACGAGGTCGAGGACCGGCGGATAGTCGACTCGCTGATGCAGATGGCGAAGGAGTCGCGCCAGCAGGGCTGGTGGCACGCGTTCGGTGACATCCCCTACAGCGTCTACATCGGCCTGGAGACGGACGCCGCCTCGCTGCGCGTCTACGAACCCCAGGTCGTGCCGGGGCTGCTGCAGACGCGGCCGTACGCGGAAGCCGTGGTCGCCGGTGCGCTGCCCGAGGCCACGGCGGCGGACATCGAGCGGCGGGTGCAGGTGCGGATGCGCCGCCAGGACCGCATCAAGGACGAACGCAACCCGCTGCGGCTGTGGGCGGTGCTGGACGAGTCGGTGCTGCGCCGCGAGGTCGGCGGCAAGCACACGATGGCCGAGCAGCTCGAGTACCTCAACGAGATGTCGCAGCAGCCCCATGTGACGCTCCAGGTCATGCCGTTCTCGATGGGTGCGCATCCCGGAGTGAACGGGCAGTACGCCATTCTCGAGTTTCCGGAGGCGACGGACTCGACCGTCATCTACCTGGAAGGGGTCACCAGCGACCTCTACCTGGAGAAGGCGAACGACGTGCAGAACTACAGCGTCATGTACGAGCATCTGCGGGCCCAGGCGCTGAACCCGGACCAGACCCGGGAATTCATCGAGAAGGTCGCCAAGGAGTACGCCCGGGGCTGAGCGGACCCCGCCCCCGAACGAAACGGCCCGGCAACTGCCGGGCCGTTTGGCATGTGCCGCACGAGGATGCCGAAAAAGGTGGGAAGGCTACACCGCTGGGCACCGCGATGTGAAGAGCTGCTTGGAATATGCCATCCGGTTGAGTGAACGACGGCTTCCCGCGCCCGAATCGCCGCGTAATGTCGTTCGCACGTCAGGAACAACCCGGAACAACCGGAGCAGTTATGCCGATTCAGCAAGGAAACACTCACGTCTGGACCAAGTCCAGCTACTCGACCGGTAACGGCGCCTGCGTGGAGGTGAAGTCGCCGGCCGTGCGCACGGTGGCGGTGCGTGACTCCAAAGAACCGCAGGGGCCCGCGCTCAGCTTCCGGCCGGAGGTGTGGGGCGCGTTCGTGAGCCGGGTGAGCGCCGAACACTCCGGCGTCGCCCGGGCCTGAGACCGGCGCCGGAAGCCCGTACGGTGTCGGCGGCGCGTCCTCGCGGCGCTGCCCGGGCGGTGCCCCAGTGACGTAGGAGCCCTCTCGACTGGCCCGCCGTCCCGGCCGAGGGGGCTCAGCACCGCGCGCGGCGGCTCACCGCCTCAGCGGAGCTGGTCCACGTAGGTGTCCGTGCCCGGGATCGTCGGGACGAAGGGCGCGACCAGTTCTGTCCGCCCCAGCCCGGACTCCGCCACGGTCTCGTCCAGGCCCGTGAAGCATGCCTCCCAGCGTTCGCGCGGGTCCTCCTGGAGGAACCACAGCAGGGTCAGCCGGGTGTCGACACCCTCGACCTGCTTGACGTACGACATCCGGTCGACGGGCAGCGGGGTGGGGCGGAAGACGGTGACCATGGCGGCAGGGGAGCCCTTCAGCCGGGCCGGGAGGTGGCGGGCACGCAGCCACTCCAGCAGTGCGGCCCGCTCCCCCGCACTCCTCGCGTCGACGACCTGGAGCACCAGGCCCCGATAGGGGTGGTCGAGCGCGTGGTGGTCGCGGGGGCCGGCGGCACCGTCGCGGTAGACGGTCGCCTCGTGGTCCTGGAAGCTGGTGAAGACGTGGGTGCGGGCTCGGTGGACGCGCCCGTCGCGGTTGAGGCGCTTGTTGATCGCGACGGTCCACCGCATGTGCTCCGCGTAGCGGCCCTCGGTGATCCAGTACGTGGCCAGATAGCAGCCCGTGGTGACCGGTTGTGCGACAGCGGACTCGGCCGGGTAGCGCAGTGCTCGCAGCTCCCGGGTGGCCACCCAGCGGCGTCCGGCGTAGATCCAGGGCATGGCCATGGCGCCCGCGATGTAGTGGTCGTCCTCGTACCAGCGGTTGTAGGCGTACTCGTGTCCCGGGTGGGGCTCGACCATCGTGATGAGGGCGTGCCCGGGGCGTACGCCGTAGGGGCCGACCGAGGCCAACTCGGCGTAGGTGTCCGGCCGGGTGCCCGGACCGGTGCGCTTGTCCGCGGGGGTGTCGTCCTGGGCCGTGGCGGGCGGGTCGGTCGGTGTCTCCATCGGGGTTCCTCCGGCTCCTCGGCTCCCGTACGGTGTCCTGACTGTGTAGCTGACTGGGCGTCAGAATTCGAGACCCCGGTCGACCGGGCGGCCCTGGGCGGGAGGCGATCTGTCGTGCTGCTTGCGGACAAGACCGTGGTGGTGTCGGGAGTCGGCACCGGCCTCGGCCACGAAGTGGCCGCCGCCTGTGTGCGGGAAGGCGCCCGTGTCGTACTCGGCGCCCGTACGGAGGCGAACCTGGCGGCCTGCGCCGCCGCCGTCGACCCCGACCGGACGCACAGCGCCTACCGCACCGTCGACATCCGGGACGAGGACCAGTGCGCGGCACTGGCCGCGCTGGCGGAAGAACGCTTCGGCGGTATCGACGCGGTCGTCCACGTCGCCGCGCTCGACACCGTGATGGGCGGCCTCGAGGACGCCGACCTCGCCGAGTGGCAGCAGGCACTGGATGTCAATCTGCTGGGGACGCTGCGCATGACCCGGGCCTGCCTGCCCGCGCTGAAGGCGGCCGGGGCGCGCGGGGACGGCTCCGTCGTGATGATCGGCACCCAGTCCTCCGTCGCCCCTCCCACCCAGGTGCGGCAGGCGGCCTACGCGGCCTCCAAGGGCGCCCTCGTCTCCGCCATGTACTCCCTCGCCAGGGAACTGGGGCCGCACCGGATACGGGTCAACACCGTGCAGCCCGGCTGGATGTGGGGGCCGATGGTGGAGGGATATGTGACCTGGGCGGCGGAGTCGGAAGGGTCGGCGCCCGAGGCCGTGCGGGACCGGCTGGAGGAGCGCATGGCGCTGCCGCGGATGGCCGAGGACGGGGACGTGGCCGAGACGGTGGTGTTCTTCGCCTCCGGGAGGGCGCGGGGCATCACGGGGCAGTGTCTGCTGGTGAACGCGGGCGAGCTCATGCGGTGACCCGTGGCCGTGCGCCGTGGCCCTCCTTCGTCGCGGCGGCGGCCCGGTCCTCCGGCTCCTGCTGGAAGTGCTGTAGGACCTGGGAGGCGACGGCGCGTGCCGCGCGGGAGGGCAGGCGCCGTCGGTGACGCGCCAGGTGGACGGAGACATCCGGGAGGGAGGGGCCGCGTACTGCCGTAAGGCGGCCGTCGCGCAGCGCCTCGATCACGTTGGCGCGCGGGAGGATGGTCAGACCGAGCCCCGCTGCGACGCAGGAGCGGGCGGCTTCGATGCTGCCGAAGCGGGTCAGCCGAGGCCGGGCACCGGCGACCGCCTGCAGCCGTTCAGCCAGCCAGTCGCTGTAGGAGCAGCCCTGCTCGTGCAGGAAGAAGTTCTCCCGCGCCAGCTCATGCCATGTGACCGGTCCTTCGCGGGCGGCGAGGGGGTGACCGGGAGCGCACAGCAGCACCAGGGGCTGACCGGCGATGCGCTCAGCCGTCACGCCGGGGAAGTCGACCTGCTCCTCCAGAAGGAGAGCACAGTCCAGTCGTCCTGCCCGCAGCCCCTCCACGGCGCTGGTGGTCCCGCACGGCTCCAGGTGCACCTCCACCTCGGGGTGGAGGCTGCGCAGCGCGGCGATCACACCCGGGAGGTGGGCCGAGCACTGGGTTTCGCCTGCTCCTACCACCACCGTCCCGCTGACCGGGCCGTCCTCGGTGGCCGCCGCGAACAACCGTGACTCCGCCTCCAGGACCTCCTCGGCCACGTCGAGCAGCCGCCGCCCCGCCTCGGTGAGCAGCGCACCTCTGGCCAGCCGGTCGAAGAGCCGCGTGCCCAGCGCCTTCTCCAAAGCTTTGATCTGCACGGTGACCGTGGACTGCGCCAACCGCAGTTCGGCGGCAGCGCCGGTGAAGCTTTCCGTCCTGGCGAGTGCGGCGAAGGTCTGGAGCAGCCGGGTGTCCATGCCAGGACCCTAACAAACCATCGAGCTGTTCGATCGCTCTCATACATAACTATCGTTGGTAATAATGCGGCGAGGCTGGAAGGGTGAAGGCATGACTTCCTCAGCGGCCGAAACGCCCACTCCAGCCACGACAGCGGCAGCGGTTGCCGATGCCGACGCCGACGCCGACATCCTTCGCTACACCGCCTTCGCCTCCGACCCCGACGGCGGCAACCCGGCCGGTGTCGTCCTCGACGCCACGCGGCTCGACGAACAGCAGATGCTGGCGATCGCCGCCGAGGTCGGATATTCCGAGACGGCGTTCATCACCGCCGGGGACGAGCAGCAACGCCGCTTCACCCTGCGGTACTTCAGCCCGCTCGCCGAGGTGGCCTTCTGCGGGCACGCCACCGTCGCCACGTCGGTGGCACTCGCCGAGCGCATCGGCCCCGGCACGCTGCTCTTCGATACTCCCGCCGGGGAGATCACAGTGGCGACCGAGACCGATGGACAGGGCGCCGTGCGGGCGACGCTCACCAGCGTCCCCACCCGGTCCCGGCCCGCGCAGGACGCCGAGGTGGACGCCACGCTGTCGGCCCTGGGATGGAACAGGTCCGAACTCGACGCGGCGCTGCCGCCGCACGTCGCCTTCGGCGGGAACGAGCACTTGGTACTCGCGGCCGGCTCCAGCGCCCGACTGGCCGACCTCGACTACGACTTCGAGGCGCTGGCCGGTGTCATGCGGCAGTACGGCTGGACGACGGTGCACCTGGTCTGGCGGGAGAGCGCCGACCGCTTCCACGCACGCGACCCGTTCCCCGTCGGCGGCGTCGTCGAGGACCCGGCCACCGGAGCGGCAGCCGCCGCGTTCGGAGGCTACCTGCGCACGCTCGGGCTGCTGCCCGCGGCGGGCGTGGTCGCCATCCGGCAGGGAGAGGACATGGGGCGGCCGAGCGATCTGCTCATCGAGGCGGAGCCCGGCGGCGCACGGATCCGCGTCACCGGCCACGCCGTGCGGATCACCGACCGCCAGGGCTGATCCGGCAGTCTTGCGCACCCCACGACGGGGCTGCGCCTGCCCGCCCCGCGCCCCGGGCGCGGACTGCCCGAGCCTGCGGGAAGCATCGAAGGGGCGCGGGGAACTACGCGACAAGCCCCCCGGCCCCGCAACCCGCAACCCGCAACCCGCAAGCGACCGGCAGGGTCGACCCCTACCCGGACAACCCGTCCAACCGCCGCTCGAACAGCAGGGGTACAGGCATCGAGGGGACGACCGCAAGGTGGCTGGTGGACCGGTGGTTCGCGGCCTGTGGGAGGTGAGGCAGCTTGGGGGCCTCCAGGGGCAGGAGGGGTGAGGTGCGCTCGTGCCAGAGGCCGGGCACGAACAGGCTGCGGCCTGCTCGGGGGCGGGTGGCCAGGAGCACCAGCGGGGTCGCGGCGAGCTCCGCTGCCGCCTCCTTGAAGCGGGCGGGCTTCCAGTCCGTCCACGCCTTCACCCGGCGGTCCGTGGGATCCGGGAGGGCCAGCAGCATCAGCTGGAGCGCCGCCGCGTCCTCGCTCAGGCCATGCTGCTCCGCGCAGCGGGTCACCAACTGCGGGACCGAGCGGACCGGGTACTGCTCCCAGCCGGGGGGCTGCTCCGCGTCAGCTGCCAGATGGGCGCCCAGCGCGGCGAAGTCCTCGCTGAGCAGCAGCCGCAGGTCCGCCAGCGCCGGCAGGCCCGAGGGAGTGGGGAGCCACTGGGAGGGCAGGACGGAGTCCAGGTAGGTGTCAAGCGCTTCGAGCACCGGATCGTCCGCGCCCGACAGCTGGTCCGGGTCCACGGACACATGGCGGACTTCGTGGGTCTTGTCCTCCACCACCGTCACGGCCGGGTGCGCGGTGAGTGCGTCGGTGGCCGGCGGGGCGCCCATCAGATAGTTGCTCTGCAGGGAGAAGACCCGCAGCGGGCCGGGTCCCGCCGCCAGTTCCTGGCGCAGCCGGGAGATGGCCGCTCCTAGAGTCGGGCGCAGCGGATCGCCCGCGGGCGTGCGGTAGGCGGCCCATGCGGCGAGGCGGGGCAGCGCCAGCAGTTCGGGCTCGGGGCTCAGCGGTACGTCGGGCGCGAGGCAGTCGGCGCCGGCGGCGAGCCGGCCCAGGAGTGCGGAGCGCCGCAGTGGCGGCCACCACAGCCGGCCGGTGGAGTCGGAGGTGGGGGTCTCGCTCTCGGGCCGGCTGCGTGGTAGTGCCGACTCCCCTGTGGGCGCGGCGACTTCCTTGTGCACCGGTGTCGTCAGCGCGGGCGGTGTGGGCAGCGGCCTGCCGATCTCGCTGAGCCACCACGCGGCGGCGCGCGGCACATTCGGACCTTGGGTCCACAGCAGCTCGGGGTCGTCCGGCAGCAGCCTGTCGTAGAGCGCTGAGAGTTGTCCGGGGGTGAGGAAGTGGTGGAGCCCGTCCAGGGCTCTCTCATACTCCTTCTCCGTCACCTCCCAGCTCTTGACGCCATAGGAGCCCGTGGTCGAAAGAAGGCTCTGTGCGACGCCCTGGTGCGGAGCGCAGGGCAGCACTCCACGCAGCAGGACCACCGCCTCGGGGTGCGAGAGGCCGAGCCGTCCGGCGAAGTCGGCGGCCAGCTCCGGGCGGGCGGGGGCCGGGCCGTGCTGCTGGTACGACTGAGCGAAGCGTGTGAACCAGCTGCCGGGACGCGCGGGCTCCAGCACATCGGCCCTGACCGGTTCGAGGCCCGCGGCGGCGAGCGGGCCGGCCGCCGGGAAGTCGCCACCGGGTGCGTACTCCAGCACGCGCAGCGGAACCGGTTCCCGGGCCACCGACGCGGTTCTGCGCTCCTGGAGAACCAGGGCAGCCGAGGCCCGGGTGCGGATCGGCCAGGTGTACAGCGCGGGCAACTGCCGCATCGTCGCGGTGGGCAGCGTGTACTCCACGATCCGCCACTCCCCCGAGGCGAAGGCGCAGTCCGCGTACTGGGCCAGTTCAGCCACCGTCCTGGAGGCGTCGCGGGTGAGGCCCGTCGCGGCGCGCAGGGCCTCCAGCGCGGCGTATCCGTGGACGGGCGCGACCCTGAGCCGCTGCCAGGCGTGGTCCCGCTCCTGGCTGCCCTTGCGGAGGTCGCCGTCCCAGGGCGGGGTCTCGGAGACCGCCAGCCGCATCAGCCGTTGGGCGAGGGACCGCCAGGAGGCTTCCTCTTCCGGGGCGGGCGCCGGGGCGGGGGCCCGCTCGGCGTCCGGGGTGAAGCGGCGCACCAGGCGGGCCTGGCCTTCGAGGCAGTTGGCGGCCATCACCAGCAGGTGGGTGACCCGATGGAAGCTCAGGCCCGCCTCCTGCCAGGTGGTGCCCTGGGCGAGCTCGGGCAGTTCGTCGCGGAGCAGGACGAAGTTGTCGCCTCGTGCTCCGTCGCCCGGGCTGAGGTGTTCGGGCTTCACCTTGGCGACGATCTTCTCGACCCGTTCGCGGTCCAGCTCCGGAGGCAGTTCGCACATCAGCAGCCCGATGACGTCGACCGCGGCGAACTCGCGGGCCGCCTCGGGGTCCTGGAGCAGCTGGTCGACCGCTCCCCCGACGTGCACGAACCGGCCGAGGATCAGCACCAGCCCGTCGAAGTCCACCCCGGCGCGCAGCCGTGCCCGCTCGCGCGCGCACCAGGCACGCAGTTCCTCGTGGCCGACCCAGGTGGTGTACAGGTGGTCGAGCCTGCCCCAGCCCTTGGTCTGGTGCGGGTTGTACCAGCGGTTGGACGACATCGCGTCGGCGGCCTTGTCGCCTTCCACCGTCATATCGAGGTCGGCGCGCATCCACGCTCGCACCTCGCGCTCGAAGCGCGCGTCGGCCAGCAGGTGGCGCAGCTCGGGGCGGCGCGAGACCAGCAGGTCGTACGGGCGCGCCGTGGCCAGCCGTTCCGGTGGGTCGCTGACCGGGACGCCGTGCTCCAGGAGCACGTCCATCAGGTCGAGGGGGATGCGCTTGCGCTCTCTCCAGTCGCGGTACGTCCAGTGCCGGAACTCGACCGGTACGCCGTCGGCGGCTGCCCTCGGGGCGACGCGCTCTGCCAGCTCGTACACCATCGGCCACGGGCCGCTGTCCCGGACCGGCGCCGTGTTGACGCAGTCGGTCAGCCAGGCGGCGGTCGCCCCCCGCTCAAGTCCGGGGAGCTCCCCGGTGAGCTGGGCCAGTGCTCCGGTGCGCTCCAGCAGGCTGCGCCACAGCTCGGCCCGTCCCCCTGAGGCGTAGCCGCGGGGGCGCAGCCACAGGACAGCTTCCCGGACGGTCCCACCACAGCGCTCGACCAGTATGTCGATGGCACGGCCCTTGCAGCAGCGGGTCCAGAACTCGGTGTCGTCGAGCGAGAGCGCGCCGTCCTCGATCAGCACCGCCATCATGGTGGCCAGCTCTTCTTCCGGGTCCTGCCCGGCCCCCTTGGCGAGCTTCCGGATGTCGGCCGCCAGCTGCGGGTGGAGTTCGCCGTGACCGCGGAGCCTGGCCCGCACCACCTCGCGGAAGCGGGCCAGGTGCTCGCCTGTTCCGCTGTCCCCGGTGGCCAGTTCGTTCACCCACGCACGCAGCACGGTCGCGGAGAGGGCTCCTGCCTCGGCGTAGCGCAGCAGGCGAGAGTGCAGCCAGGCGTGGTCGGGCGTGCGGCCGAGGTTGCGCTCCGTCTTGCGGGCCCGGCCGAACCAGGCCGCCGCCTCGGCCTCGCTGCCCTTTTGGAGGGCGAAGTCGGCCATCTCGTCCAGCAGTGTGACCGCCAGCGCGGGTGCGGTCTCCTCCAGCCCGGCCAGCACGCGGTCCATGTCCTTCTTGAAGACGTACTCCCAGTCCACGGTCTCGTGCTGGAGAGCGCGAATCTTCTCCAGGGCGAGGCGCTGCTGCTGCGGGTGGGCCGCCAGCACCCGCTCGGGGAACGGCAGCCGTCCCTCGTGATCCGGTGCCCCGTCCGGTATGCCGGTGGTGAAGAGGCCCTCCGGCAGCCAGCCGTCCTCGCGCATCAGCAGATCGCGGTAGGGGACCACGTCCTCGGGCAGGAGCTGGGTCAGGGTGAGGCCGTGCGGCCCCGCGTAGGTGCGGGCGAACAGGCCGTCCTCGCCGCGCTCCTCGGTCAGCGGCACGCCGGCGTCCTCCAGCGCGCTCCACCACTCCGGGTCGGCCTCGACCAGTGCGCGCGGGGCGCTCGCCCCTGCCCTCGCCCACGCGCGGGCAGACTCCTCGCAGGTCGTGCGGTGCGTGCGCAGCGCTTTTCGCACGGCGGTCAGTGAGGTGAGGGCGGGGGCGCCGACGAGTTGGGCAGGGAGCTTCTTCAGCGTCCGGCCTTTCGGGTTGCGGTAGACGATCTCCAGGTCGTCCACCCTCAACTCCGCTGTGTAGCCGTCCTTCTCGACGCTTGCTGCCATGGGCTGCCCTTCCCCGTTACCCCGTTCCCCGTTCCTCCCCGTTCGTCCGCCGCTCAGGGGACAGTTGTTCCCTGAGCGCTCTGCCGTGCGGGGATCTCGGGAACACACTACGCACAGCCACCGACAGCCGGGGCGCCCTGAGGACAACTCCGCGACGAGACAGTCCTGCGGGTCCGGCCCTGCCCGTCAGGCGCGCGGATAGCGGGCCAGCCAGGCGGGGGAGGCCGTGCCGGGGCCGTGCAGCGCGGGGCCCTGCGTCATCTCCATCGCGAAGTCGTCGGCCAGCTCCAAGATCGTGGCGCGGCCCTCCAACTCGGCCACCCAGCCGGGCGGAAGCGCTGTCTCACCGTGCATGGCGCCCAGCAGGTTGCCGCAGACCGAGCCGGTCGAGTCGCTGTCCCCGCTGTGGTTGACGGCCAGCAGCAGGCCGTGCCGGACGTCCTCGGCGACCAGCGCGCAGTAGACACCGATGGACAGCGCCTCCTCGGCCGTCCAGCCCTCCCCCAGCGCCGCTACCCGGTCCGGTGACGGCATGCCCTGGCGGACGGCGCCCAGGGCCCGCTTGAGCGCGTCGGTCGTCTCCTGGTGCCCCGGACGGGCCGAGAGGTGCACCAGGGCGCGCTGCACTGCGGTGTCCAGGTCGTCGCCGCGGGCGAGCGTGTGGACGATCGCGGCGAACGCGCCGGCGGCCAGATAGCCGGTGGGGTGGCCGTGTGTCTGTGCGGCGCACTCGACAGCCAACTGGAAGACCAGTCCGGGCTCCCAGCCCACCAGCAGCCCGAACGGCGCCGAGCGCATCACTGTGCCGCAGCCTTTGGAGTCGGCGTTCTTGGGCTGCTCCAGGGTGCCCATACGGGGATCCGCCAGTCCGCTGAGGCAGGCGTTGCCGGGCGCGCGGCGGGCGTAGAGCCACTCCTCGCGGGCGAGCCAGCCGTCGTTCTCGCGGCGCTCGTCGGGGCCCCAGTCCCGCTGGGTGGTCGCCCAGCGGCGGTAGGCGGCGTGCACGTCGGTGGGCGGGTGCCAGGCGCCGGTGTCGCGGCGTACATGGGCGCGGATGAGGCCGTCCACGGTGAACAGCGTCATCTGGGTGTCGTCGGTGACCGCGCCCCTGCGGCCGTACGCGGGCACATAGTCGGTGACACCCTGCGGGCCCCACTTCTCCCGGATGGCGGCCAGCGAGTCGAACTCGACGCCCGCACCGAGTGCGTCACCGATGGCACCACCCAGCAGGCAGCCGCGCACCCTGCTGCGGAAGTCCTGCTGCTCGGCCCGCCCCCATATGGCCGTCGGGGAACCGTCCCCGCCACCCGCACCTGTCACGATTCGCTGCCCTTCCTCGCCTCCTTGTGGCTCCCGCACTGTAGTAAAGATCCGGCCGGGCGGAGGGGGGAGTGCGGGAGCCGTCCGGCGTCACACCACCGGCAGCAGGTCCGGCAGATGACCGTCCGAGGCGTGGGCCGCCTCGACCCGCTCCGGCGGCACCTCGCCGTACCGGGTCGTACGGGGACGGGCGGGACGGCCCGCCGCTTCGGCGATGGCGACCAGGTCCTTGATGGACCGGTAGGAGCCGTAGGAGGAGCCCGCCATGCGGGAGATCGTCTCCTCCATGAGGGTGCCGCCCAGGTCGTTGGCGCCGGAGCGGAGCATCTCGGCGGCCCCTTCGGTACCCAGTTTGACCCAGCTCGTCTGGATGTTGGGGATCCAGGGGTGGAGCAGCAGCCGCGCCATGGCGGTGACGGCGCGGTTCTCACGCGCGGTCGGCCCCGGGCGGGCGATACCGGCGAGGTAGACGGGCGCGTTGGTGTGGATGAAGGGCAGCGTCACGAACTCGCTGAAGCCGGGCACCCCCTTCTCCTGGGCCGACCGCTGGATGTCGGCCAGCAGCCGCAGATGGCCCAGCCAGTGGCGGGGCTGGTCCACGTGGCCGTACATCATCGTGGAGGTGGAGCCCAGACCCACCTCGTGCGCCGTCTTGACGACCTCGACCCAGGTGGCCGTCGGGAGCTTGCCCTTGGTGAGGATCCAGCGGACCTCGTCGTCCAGGATCTCGGCCGCCGTGCCCGGGATGGAGTCCAGCCCGGCCTCCTTGGCGGCGGTCAGCCACTCGCGGATGGACATGCCGGTGCGGGTGGCGCCGTTGACGACCTCCATGGGGGAGAACGCGTGCACGTGGATGCCCGGTACGCGTTCCTTGACGGCTCGTGCGATGTCGAAGTAGGCGGTGCCCGGCAGATCGGGGTGGATACCGCCCTGCATGCACACCTCGACCGCTCCCACGTCCCACGCCTGCTGGGCCCGGTCGGCGACCTGTTCCAGGGAGAGCGTGAAGGCGTCGGCGTCGGTCCGGCGCTGCGCGAAGGCGCAGAAGCGGCAGCCGGTGTAGCAGACGTTGGTGAAGTTGATGTTGCGGGTGACGATGTACGTCACCTCGTCGCCGACCGCGTCCCGGCGTACGTCGTCCGCCGTGCGGCACAGCGCGTCCAGCGCGGGCCCGTCGGCGTGCAGCAGGGCGAGGGCCTGTTCGTCGGTGAGCCCGGTCGGGTCGTCGGCGGCCTGGCCCAGCGCCTCACGCACATCGGAGTCGACGCGCTGGGGCGCCATGCCGGGTGCGGCGCGCTCGCGCAGCTCCTGCCAGTCGCCGTACACCTCGTCGAAGTCGTCCCGCCGGTCGGCGGTGCGGCCCTCGGTGTCGATGGTGCGGTGCAGATCGGTGCGGCCCATGGGGGTGAAGCCCTCGTCCGGCTCCTGCCAGGGCAGTCCCTCGGGGCGTACGTCGGTACGTGCCAGCCCCGTGTCCGGGTCGGCCAGCGCCTGTACGTGCGGCAGGACGCGCGGGTCCAGCCACGGCTCGCCGCGCCGGACGAACTCGGGGTAGACGGCGAGGCGTTCGCGCAGCTCGAACCCGGCCACCGCGCTCTTGTCGGCCAGCTCATCGATGTGCGGCCAGGGGCGCTCGGGGTTGACGTGGTCCGGGGTGAGCGGGGAGACGCCGCCCCAGTCGTCGATGCCCGCCCCGATCAGCCGCGCGTACTCGGCGTCCACCAGGTTCGGCGGCGCCTGGAGGCAGCCGGACGGGCCCATGATGTGCCGCGCCACGGCGACGGTCGCCACCAGGTCGTCCAGTTCGGCGTCGGGCATACCGCGCATCGCCGTGTCCGGCTTGGCGCGGAAGTTCTGGATGATCAGCTCCTGGATGCCGTGGTACGCACGCTGCACACGGCGCAGCGCGAACAGCGACTCCGCACGCTCCTCATACGTCTCACCGATGCCGATGAGCAGCCCGCTGGTGAACGGGACGTTGGAGCGGCCGGCGTCCTCCAGCACCCGCAGCCGGACCGCGGGCTCCTTGTCGGGCGAGCCGTGGTGCGGACCGCCCGGCTCGCTCCACAGCCGTTCGGCGGTGGTCTCCAGCATCATGCCCATGGAGGGTGCGACGGGCTTGAGCCGCTGGAAGTCCGTCCACGACAGCACCCCGGGGTTGAGGTGCGGCAGCAGGCCGGTCTCCTCCAGGATGCGGATGGCCACGGCGCGGACGTATGCGAGCGTGTCGTCGTAGCCCTCCGCTTCGAGCCAGGCACGCGCCTCGGGCCAGCGGTCCTCCGGCTTGTCGCCGAGGGTGATCAAGGCTTCCTTGCAGCCGAGCTCGGCCCCCCTGCGGGCGATGTCGAGGACTTCGTCCATCGACATGTACATCCCGTGTCCCTCACGCCGCAGCTTGCCGGGCACGGTCACGAAGGTGCAGTAGTGGCACTTGTCGCGGCACAGCCGGGTGAGGGGCAGGAAGACGCTCTTGGAGTACGTGATGACACCGGGCCGCCCCGCGGCGGCCAGCCCCGCGTCTCTGACGCGGGCCGCCGACGCGGTGAGGTCCGCCAGGTCCTCGCCCCGCGCCTGGAGCAGCACAGCGGCTTCCGTCACATCGAGCGCGACCCCGTCCCGCGCCCGCTTGAGGGCTCGCCGCATCGCGTTGGCCGTCGGCGTCTGTCCGTGTGAGGTCATCCCCCGAGCGTAGCCCTCGACACGGACAGCGCAGGTGGCGCGGGGTGGCCACCCAGGTGGCCGGCGCTCGGGCCCTCCTGCTCCCCGGACTCCGTCCGGCAGACGCTCGGCCGCCCGCGGACGACCGCTCGGCGGACGACCGCCCACCGGCCGACTGCCCACCGCCTGCCGGTGCACCCTTCACAGGTACCGCGCGTAGTCGTCCAGGGTGCGCAGGACCTCCGGTTCGGTGCCGGAGGGCAGCTGCAACAGGACCTCCTCGGCGCCCAGGTCGCGGTAGTGCCGCAGTTTGCCCGGGGACGGGAGGACATAGGCGGGGACGACGGCCGGAGCGCCCGACCGGCCCGCCGAGCGCCAGGCGTCGTGGAGAGCGGTGAGGGCGTCCTTGAGGCCACTGCCGCCGATCGGCAGCCAGCCGTCCGCGTACTCGGCGACGTGGGCGAAGAGGGTGGGGCCCGCGGCTCCGCCCACCAGCAGGCGGGGGCCGCCGGGGCGCACCGGTTCGGGGTGCGCCAGCGAGGCGCGTACGGAGCCGAACTCGCCCTCGTAGGCCGTGGGCACCGGCGCCCACAGGGCCCGCATCAAGGCGATGCGCTCGCGTACTAGGTCGCGGCGGCGGCGCCAGGTGACGTTGTGGTCGGCGGCCTCCTCCACGTTCCAGCCGAAGCCCACGCCCAGCGTGAACCGGCCGCCGCACATCCGGTCGAGAGTGGCGATCTGCTTGGCCAGCACGATGGGGTCGTGCTGGGCGACCAGCGTGACGCTGGTGCCCAGCGCGAGCCGTTCGGTGACGGTCGCGGCGGCGGCCAGGGCCACCATCGGGTCCAGGGTGCGCCCGTAGGGGCGGGGCAGGGGGTCGCCCATCGGGGCCGGTGTCTGCCTGCTGACGGGTATGTGGGTGTGCTCGGGCAGATACAGTCCGCCGAAGCCACGCTCCTCCAGCGCGCGGGCGAGCCGGGAGGGCGGAATCGTCTCGTCGGTGAGCATGATGGTCGTCGAGATCCGCATGCGGTCACTGTGCCCGCGCCGGGTGGTGAACTCCATGGCCGCGCGGCACCTTCAGGGGCGGTGCCTTGGGGTACGGCGCCTGTGCGAGCGGCGCGGCAGTTGGCCCACACGCCACCGCGGGGACTTCTCCCCCTCACCGACCGCGCGTACAACTCCCCCATGGACACCCCGACGGACACACCCATGGGCAGACGCGACGCACTGCGGCTCTCTCTCGCTGCCGGGGCCGCGACAGCAGTGACACTCTCCCAAGCGAGCTTCGCCCGCGCCGAGGACGGTGCAACAGCGCAGCGGACCTTGCGCGGGCACCTGCCGCCCGGCGCACCCGACTTCGTGTACCTGCCGGTGAAGATTCCCGAGGGGGTGCGCGAGATCGCGGTCTCCTACCGTTACGACAAGCCGGACGTGCCGCAGGGCACTCCCGGCAACGCGCTGGACATCGGCATCTTCGACCAGCGCGGCACGGCGCTGGGGGGACGCGGATTCCGCGGCTGGTCAGGCGGTTTCCGGGACTCCTTCGCGATCAGCGCGCAGAAGGCGACCCCCGGCTATCTGGCCGGCCCGGTGCGGGCGGGCACCTGGCATGTGGTGCTCGGTCCCTACACGGTGGCGCCGCAGGGCATGGACTACGAGGTGACGGTCACGCTGCGGCACGGTGGGCCGGGTCGGACCCCGCGGCCGGAGTACCCGCCGGAGCGGGCCAAGGGGCGGGGCCGGGCCTGGTATCGGGGCGACTGCCATCTGCACACGGTGCACTCGGACGGGCGGCGTACGCCGAAGGAGGTGGCGGCAGCGGCGCGCGCCGCCGGGCTGGACTTCCTGACCACCACGGAGCACAACACCACCTCAGGGCACGCCGCCTGGCAGGGGTTGTGGGGAGACGACCTGCTGGTGCTGTGCGGTGAGGAGATCACTACCCGCAACGGCCACTACCTCGCGCTCGGCACGGACCCGGGCACCTTCCTCGACTGGCGCTACCGGGCCACCGACGACGCCTACCCGCGGTTCGCGCGGGCCGTCCACCGGGCGGGCGGCCTGGTGGTACCGGCGCATCCGAACTGCCCGTTCGTGGGGTGCCGGTGGAAGTTCGGCTACGAGCACGCGGACGCGGTCGAGGTGTGGAACGGGCCGTGGACGGCGGACGACGAGCTCGCGCTGGCCGCCTGGGACAACATGCTCGTCAGCCGCGAGGGGTGGCTGCCCGCCATGGGGAACAGCGACGCGCATCGCGAGGGGCAGGACGTGGGTGAGCCGCAGACCGTCGTCCATGCGGACGCTCTGGCGCGCGGCCCGCTGCTGGAGGGGATCCGGGCGGGGCGGTCGTATCTGGCCGAGTCCTCGAGGATCTCCGTCGAGCTGCGGGCCACCACCCCCGGCGGCGGACACGCGACGCTCGGGGGGACGCTGCGGGCCCGGCCCGACGCCTCGGTTGACGTCACCCTCACCGTACGCGGGGCGCCAAAGGGGGCCACGCTGGAGCTGATCACGGACCAGGGCACTATGCGCACCGGCACCGGTTCGAGGCTCACCTGGCGGACGACTCCCTCGCAGGCCCGGTATGTGCGGGCCGAGGTACGTCACCCCGCGCAGGAGGGCGCCGGGCTGCCCGGCGCCATGGCGGCCATGACGAACCCCGTCCGGCTGGGCGACGAGTGGGAGTGAGGCTGCGGCGGGGACGCTGAGACGGTGCGCGGGGCGAGGTGCCGGCTGTGGGCACCTTGACGTTCCCCGCCGAGCTCCAGGTGGGGGCCCGCCGGCCGACGCGGCGCCGCGGCGTCGGTGAGGGTGGTGGCGGCGGGTGCCCGCCCCGGGCGGGCTACCGCGTGCCGACCGTCTCCGTGTCACGGCCCGAGCGCAGGATCTTGCCGGGGACGGCACCGGTCACCCTGTCGTCGCGGATGGTCTCCACACCGTTGACCCATACGCCGACGATGCCCACCGCGCGCGAGTCGAGCCGGGGGCTGTCGCCGGGCAGGTCGTGGACGAGTCTCGCCTGGCCCGCGTCGATGCGTTCCGGGTCGAAGAGCACCAGGTCCGCGTGCCAGCCCTCGCGCACCCGGCCGCGCTCGCGCAGTCCGAACAGCCGGGCCGGTTCGTCGGTGAGCATCCGCACGGCGTGCTCCAGGCCGACCAGTTTCCGGCCGCGCAGACAGTCGCCCAAAAAGCGCGTGGTGTACGGCGCGCCGCACATGCGGTCCAGGTGGGCACCGGCGTCCGAGCCGCCCAGCATGACGTCCTGGTGTTCCCAGGTCTGCCTGCGCAGCTGCCAGCTCGCCGGATCGTTGTCGGTGGGCATCGGCCACAGCACGGTACGCAGGTCGTCCTCGGCGCAGATGTCCACCAGGCAGGCGAAGGGGTCCTGGCCGCGTTCGGCGGCGATGTCGGCGACGACGCGGCCCGTCAGTCCCTCGTTGGCGGGGGCGTAGGTGTCGCCGATGACGTACCGGTCGAAGCGGGCCAGCCGGCGGAAGACACCGGCTTCCTTGCTGTCGGCGCGGCGCAGCATCTCGGCGCGTACGTCGGCGTCCCGCAGTGTGGCGATGCGTTGGGGCACGGGCAGCCCGAGGATGTCGCCCCAGCCGGGGATGAGGTTGAGCGCGCAGAAGGTGCCCAGCGACATGTTCATGGGGGTGAGGATGGGCATGGTGAGCGCGACGACCCGGCCACCCTCCTTCCGGGCGTGCTCACTGGCGGCCAGCTGCCGTGGCACCCGTTCGGGTACGGCGGCGTCGATGGTGAGCACGTTCCAGTTCAGCGGCCGTCCGGCGGTCGCCGACATGCGCGCCAGCAGGTCGATCTCCTGGTCGGAGAACTGGTCCAGGCAGCCGGCGACGATGGCCTCGATCTGGGTGCCCTCGTGGTCGGCGACGGCGCGGGAGAGAGCCAGCAGTTCCTCCGGCTCGGCGTGCCGGGAGGCGACGGGGTTGCCGTCGCCGTCGGAGTGGGTGGACGACTGGGTGGTCGACAGCCCCCAGGCGCCGGCCTCCATCGCCTCGTGGAAGAGCCGCAGCATACGGGCGAGCTGTGCGTCGTCGGGCTGTCCGCCGATGGCGTCCTGGCCCATCACGTGCCGCCGCAGCGCGCAGTGGCCGACCATGAACCCCGCGTTGACGGCGGTACGGCCCTCCAGTGCGTCCAGGTAGTCGCCGAAGGTGTGCCAGTTCCAGGGCGCCCCTTCCTCCAGCGCGACCAGGGACATGCCCTCCACCTTGGACATCATCCGCCGTGTGTAGTCGGCGTCCTGGGGGCGCTGCGGGTTGAGCGGGGCCAGGGTGAAGCCGCAGTTGCCGCCGGCGACGGTGGTGACGCCGTGGTTCATGGAAGGGGTGGCGTACGGGTCCCAGAACAGCTGGGCGTCGTAGTGGGTGTGCGGGTCGACGAACCCGGGGGCGAGGACCAGTCCGGTGGCGTCCTGGCTGCTGCGGGCCTCCTCGTGGAGTGTCCCGGGCTCGGCGACGTGGGCGATGCGGCCGTCCCGGATACCGACATCGGCCCGGTGGGCGGGGGCGCCGGTGCCGTCGACGACGGTGGCGCCCGTGATGAGGTGGTCAAGCATGCTGCGCGGTCCTCCTTCGGTCGTCCTGCCGTCCGAGCGGCGCGCTGCGGGCGCGGGTCAGCTGTTGCGTGCCGCGTCGCGGAAGCGGGTGGTCCGGTGCACCGGGTCGGTGTCGATCTGCGGGATCACGTGCTCGCCGATGAGCTTGATCGTGTTCATGGTGTCCTCGTACGGGATGCCGATGGGCAGGCCGAAGGAGAGCTGGTCGGCGCCCGCCTGTTCCCAGCGCTTGCACTGGCGCAGCACTTCTTCGGGGTTGCCGCAGATCATCAGTTCCTCGGCGATCAGCAGATCGACGACTTCCTCGGTGTAGTCGGGGATCAGCTCCGGCCACTGCGGGATGCCCTGGGGCCGGGGGAAGGTGTCGTGGTAGCGGAAGAGAAGCGACTGCAGGTAGTTGAGGCCGCCGTCGACGGCGATCTGCTTGGCCTTCTGCGTGGTCTCGGCGCAGATCGCGGTCGAGGTCACCATGACGTTGTCGTTGACGTAGCGGCCGATGGGCCGGGCGTCCTTGACAGCGCCCTTGTAGGACTCGAGGACCCACTCCATGTCGGAGACCTTCTGGACGCTGAAGCCCAGCACCCCGAGCCCCTTCTTCGCGGCCATCGCATACGAGGAGGGCGAGCCGGCCGCGTACCACATCGCCGGGTGTGAGCCGCCGTACGGCTTGGGAAGGATCTTGCGTGGGGGCAACGACCAGTGCTTCCCCTGGAACCCCTGGTATTCGTCCTGCAGCCACATCTTGGGGAACTCGGCGATGGTCTCCTCCCAGATCTCCTTGGTGTGGTTCATGTCGGTGACTCCCGGCAAAAACCCGAGGATCTCGTGGGAGCCCGCGCCCCGCCCGGAGCCGAACTCGAAGCGCCCGCCGGTCAGGTGGTCGAGCATGGCGACCTTCTCCGCCACCTTGACCGGGTGGTTGACCTGCGGCAGCGGGTTGAAGATCCCGGAGCCGAGGTGGATGCGGTCGGTGGCGTGCGCGAGGTAGCCGAGGAAGACGTCGTTGGCCGACAGGTGGCTGTACTCCTCCAGGAAGTGGTGCTCGGAGGCCCAGGCGTACTTGAAGCCGGACTTGTCGGCCTGGATGACGTACTCGGTCTCCTCGACCAGTGCGTTGTGCTCGGCCTGCGGATCGGTCCGGGCCCGCGCGGCGGGCACGTACCCCTGAACAAAGAGCCCGAACTCCACGGTGTCATCTCCTTGGGCGACTGTTTCTGACGTACCGTCAGATTGCGATGGAACCGACTCTGGCACCGCCGGGTGAGGCCGTCAATACGACGGAGGGCCCCGCCGTGACCCCCGAGGGCCGGTGCGCACGTGAAGATGGCGTGAAGGAACGATCATGAAATGCTGAAGGACTTGCGAAGTCTTCCTGCCGGAAATCGGGGCGCCCTCCGGTACATCGGCACCCTCGTTCCGCAAGCGAAGGAGCAAATGCCGAGTGCGGCGGGTGGAGCACTGCCGCGACGAAGTGGAGCGAACGGGTCCGCCCTCAGAGCACCGAGACGCCCGCGAGCCAGCCACCGTCGACGACGAACGGCTGTCCCGTCACATACGAGGAGTCCGCACAGCTGAGGAAGAGCGCCAGCCTGGCGACCTCCTCCGGGCGGCCCATCCGGCCCTGCGGGATGAGCTTGGCGTAGAAGGCGTCGAGGCTGCCGTCACGGTCGGCGCCACTGCCACCGCCCCTGTCGGCGTCGGCGTCGGCGTCGAGCCGAAGGCCGCTGTCCACCGCCTTCGCGGGGTTGGTCATCGCCGTGTCGATCGCGCCGGGGCACATAGCGTTGACGCGGATGCCCCGGCTCGCGAGCTCCATCGACGCCACCCGGGTCATACCGACGATGGCCGCCTTGGTCGCCGCGTACGCGGTCAGACAGGCCATGCCCGCCATCGCCGCGTACGAGGCCGTGTTGACGACGGTGCCGCCGCCTGCCGCCTCGATGCGCGGGGCGAGGGTCTTCATGCCCAGGAAGCAGCCCGTCTGGTTGACGTCGACCACCTCGCGGAACTCGGCGACCGGCGTGGTGGTCAGCGCGTTGAAGCGGAGGATGCCGGCGTTGTTGATCAGACCGTCCACCGCGCCGAAAGCCTCTTCGGCGAGGTCGGCGGCGGACTGCCAGTCGGCCTCTTCGCGTACGTCGAGATGGACGTAGCGGGCGCGGTGGGCGCCGAGTTCGGCCGCGACCTGTTCGCCCTCGTCGTCGAGCACGTCGCCGAGCACCACCTTGCCGCCCTCGGCGGCGAACAGCCGTGCCTCTTCCGCGCCCTGACCGCGTGCGGCGCCGCTGATCACGACGACCCTGCCGTCGAGCTTCCCCATGTCTGCCTCCTCGGGCTACGGCGCTCCCAGCCGGGGTGCGGCCTCCGCCGCGAACAGCGCCATCTGGTCCAGCAGTTCGTCCAGGGACCGGGAGCGGAAGCGCAGCTGGAGCTGGGTGACGCCCATGTCCCGGTAGGGGCGCAGCGCGGCGGCCACCGACTCGGCGGAGCCGCGCAGGGTGCGGCGGCCCACGTCCCAGGCGGGCCGCCCCAGGTAGAGGGGCTCCGCGATGGCGCCGACGGTGAAAGGGGTCTCGGCGAGTCCCGCCTCCTCCCGGAGGCGGCGGATGCGGTCGATCTTGGGCGGCAGCGCCTCGCGGGGGTCGCCCTGCGGCAGCCAGCCGTCGCCGCGCAGGGCGGCGCGGCGCACCGCGCGGGGCGAGGAGCCCCCGACCCACAGGGGTGGTCGTGGCCGCTGCGCGGGGCGGGGCCGCTGCCCCAGGTCGGCGAAGGTGTAGCGGTCCCCCGAGAAGGCGGGGAACTCCTCTTCGCCGAGCGCGGCCTTCAGCGCGTCGACGGTCTCGTCCAGTACGGCGCCCCGGGCGGGGAAGTCGGCGCCGAGCGCCTCGAACTCCTCGCGTACGTGTCCGGCGCCCACGCCCAGGACGAGTCGGCCGCCGGAGAGGTGGTCGAGTGTGGCGTACTGCTTGGCGGTGGCCAGGGGGTGCCGCAGGCCGACGACGGCGACGTGGCTGAGCAGGGCGACGCGCTCGGTGGCGGCCGCCAGGAAGGACAGGGTGGCCACGGGGTCGTACCACACGGTGCTCATGGCACCGGACAGTCTCCGCGGCACGGCCACGTGCTCGCAGCAGCCGATGTAGGCGTATCCGTGCCGGTCGGCGGCACGGGCAACGGCGAGGAGCGCGGCGGGCCCGGCGGCCGCCTCCCAGGGCTCGGCGTAGAGGGTGCTCTGTGACTGGACCGGCAGCTGGATCCCGTAGGCCTGCTGTCCGGGAGGGAAAGTCAGCACGCGGCCATACTGGTATCTGACGCACCATCAGACAAGAGGGCGGCAGCGGTCGACTCCCTGCCGGGCCCGGCCGCCGCTCCCCTGTGTGGCATCACACACTCCGGTACGGCAGCACGCGGTCCTGCCAGGGCCTTCCGCCCGTTCGGCGGGCCGCCCCGCCCCGGTAGGGGTGGCCTGACCCTTACTCAGAGGTGTTAGCCTCAGCGCCGCGCGCGGCGCGTTTGCTCTCGGCAACCAGGAGCACGGATTCCACATCCGGCTGCGCGCGCAGCGCCACTGAGGGAACATGGCGGCACTGCTGTTTCCTGATCAGTTCGCGATTCCTTCGCGGACTGGGCCAGACCGCACGACAACCCAATCGCTCAAGGACGCCGATGACCGAGATACCGGTGGCGCTGACCGTCATCCTGTCCGTGGGGACGGCGGCCGCCGTGGCACTCGCCCTCCTGCTGGCGCGTTCGACGCGGGAGACGAGGCGGTTGCGACAGCGCTCCGCCGCGGCCGACAAGGACCTGCAGGAAGCCCTGCGCCAGCAGGCGGCCCTCGCCGGGCGCGCGCAGGCGACGGAGGCAGAGGTGCGGCACCTGGCGGGCGCCCGCATCCCGGACCTGACCGCGGCGCTCGCCCACCCGAACGTTCCCGTGCGCGGCCTGCTCGACCCCTCCTTCCGGGGCACGGAGGTCGACCGCGCGCTCACCACGGTGCTGGAGCAGGTCAGCGACGCCGTCACCAAGGAGCGGCTGCGCGTGGACGGCGCCGCACAGGCCGCCATGCGCGGTGCGACGACCACCATCCAGGCGCTGCTCTACCAGCTGCAGACGCGGTTGCAGACGATGCAGGAACGCTACGACGACCCGTTCGTGGCCGAGGACCTGCTGGCCGCCGACTTCCTCAACGAGCAGGCGCTGCGCCGTATCCAGTCCACCGCGATCGTCTGCGGCGCCTGGCCCGGACTGACCCGGCAGAACTCGCACCTGGGTGACATCGTCGTCGGCGCGATGTCGCGGCTGAGCGGCTACGAGCGCGTCCAGGTCACCAACCAGCTGCGCGACCCGGTGGGCGTGGTGGCGCGGGCCGTGGAGCCGGCGGCCGTGGTGCTCACCGAGCTGCTCGCCAACGCGCTCCACTACTCCCACCCCGAACTACCCGTTGCCGTAACGATCCAGCAGGGCAACCGCGGCGCCTCGGTGATCATCGACGATGCCGGTGTCGGTATGCACGCCGAGGAGATGGACCGCGCCCAGCGGATGATGGCGGGCCAGGACAGCGTGCTGCTGACCGAACTCGGCGACCCGCCCAAGACGGGCTTCGCCACCGTGGGCCAGCTCGCCAAGCAGTACGGCTTCACGGCGTCCGTCGAGCCGTCCCCCTACGGCGGTGTCCGGGCCATCGTCCACATCCCCGGCGAACCGCTGTTGACGCTGCTCCTCCTCGTCGAGCAGCCGATGTCCCCCATGGCCCCGGTGCCGCGGGCCAGCGCGAGCTCCGCCGCGCCGGTCGCCTCGGCGCTGCCCGGTCACACCGCCACGCAGCGCCCGGCCCAGCCCGAGCCGGCGCAGGCCGACACCACCCAGCTGGGCATCGGCGCGGGCCGTACGAGCGAGCCCACGCGGCCCGGGCCGGCCGACGACCCGCAGGACCAGCTGTCCGAGGACGGGCTGCCGCGCCGCCGGCGCCGGCGTCCGGTGCCGTACGTGGCGCTGGGCACCCCGGACGAGGCGGCGGCTCCCGCGTCGGGCGGCCACAGCGCGGCGCCCGCCCGGCCCGCCGAGGCCCCGCAGGCGTCGCCGGAGGAGAGCGCACAGCGCTGGGCGGCCTTCCAGCGCGGCACCAACTCGGGCCGCGAGGCCGCAGAGACGGGTACGCATCCCCAGGTGCCGCCGGCACCGAGCCCGGCCCCCGATCACGGCAGCGCGGTCCACCCCGACCACTACGCCGATCCCCGTTCCGCTGAAGGGAATCCGCAGGAATGACAATCCCCGCACGCAGGTCACTCCGGGACGACACCTCATGGGTGCTGGGTCCGCTCCTGGAGTTGCCGCACGTCATCCACGCGGCCGTCATCTCCGGCGACGGCCTCATCGAGGGACGCTCGCCCAACCTGGAGCGGGACGCGGCCGAGGGTGTGGCCGCGATGCTCTCCGCGCTCCAGGGGGCCGCGCGTACGACCACGGCGGCGTTCGCCGGTTCGTTCGAGGCGCGGCTGCGGCAGACGGTGGTGGAGTCCGACCACGGCTGGGTCTTCGCGATCCCCGCGGGTGAGAACACCACGCTGGCCGTCTTCGCGGGGCCCGAGGTGAACATGGGTGTGGTCACGCACCAGATGCAGGTACAGGTCGCGTCGCTGGGGGCGAAGACCATGAGCACCCCGGCGAGGAACGACACGACCACATGACCCCGCCGCCCCGTGACGGCAGGCGCCTGGTGCCTGCGTATCTGGCGACGACCGGACGAGCCCGGCCCAGCCGCAACACCCTCGACCGCCTCACCGTGCTGCACGGTGCGACGGATCCCTCGACGGTCTCCGGGCTCCGCCCGGAGGAGATCCGGCTGTTGGAGCTGCTGCGCGGTGGCGCGCTGTCGCTCGCCGAGGCCGCCGCGCATCTGCGGCTTCCGGTCAGTGTGGTCAAGGTCCTGGTGGCCGACCTGGTGGACACGGGCCGACTGATGGCCCGCGCCCCGATCCCCGACGCCGAACTGCCGGAGCGGCAGATTCTGGAGAAAGTTCTCAATGGACTCCGCACTCTCAAGTCCTCCTAGCCCGGAAACCCCGTCGGGCTCCGGGGAGCCGGCAGGTTCCATGTATCTGGACGACAAGCCGCAGACGCTGGTGAAGCTGCTGGTCGCGGGGCCGTTCGGGGTGGGCAAGACCACCTTCATCCGCTCCCTGTCGGAGACCCAGCCGCTGCACACCGAGGAGGTGATGACGCGTACCGGCGCGCTGGTGGACGATCTGGCCGGGGTCCGCGACAAGACCACCACCACGGTCGCCATCGACTTCGGCCGGCTGACGCTGCCGGGGGACCTGGTGCTGTACATGTTCGGCACACCGGGGCAGCGCCGGTTCCGCCCGCTGTGGCAGGACATCGCGCGGGGTGCGCTGGGCGCCCTGGTACTGGCCGACACCCGTCGCCTCGCCGACTCCTTCGAGGTGATGGACATGATCGAGGAGGCGGGGCTGCGGTACGCGGTGGCCGTCAACTCCTTCCCCGACTCGCCTCAGCACCACCCCGACACCCTGCGCGATCACCTCGATCTCGCGCCGGAGACGCCGCTGGTGGTGTGTGACGCGCGCAGTCGCGACCAGTCGGCGGACGCCTTGATCGCACTCGTCAGCCATGTCCTAGAGGCCCTCGACAAGCAACAGCAGCAGAGCCAGTCGCAGCAGCAGCCCCAGGAGTCCCTTTGAGCACCACCCCAGGCCCGGGTCGGCACACCAGTCAGATGCCGCCGCCGCTGTCCCGGCCGAACCACGAGGTCACCCCGCTGTACGGGGAGGAGTTCGCCGCGGACCCGTACGCCGTCTACGAGCGGCTGCGCAAGTACGGTGCCGTCGCCCCCGTGGAGATCGCCCCCGGGGTGGGCGCGATGCTGGTGATCGACTACCGCGCGGCGCTGGACCTGCTGCACGACCCGGCCACCTGGTCGAAGGACTCCAGCGTGTGGCTGGACAGCGTGCCGGAGGACTCGGCAGTGATGCCGATGCTGCGCGGGCGGCCCAACGCACTGTTCACCGACGGTGAGACACACGCCCGCTACCGCCGGGTCATCCACGACAGCTTCGAGCGGCTGGAGCCGCACCACCTCCGCCAGCTGGTGCGGGAGGTCGCCGACTCGCTGATAGCGAGCTTCGCCCAGGACGGCCAGGCCGACCTGGTCGGCCAGTTCGCCCGGGTGCTGCCGCTGCTCGTCTTCAACCGGGTCTTCGGCCTGCCCGACGAGAGCAGTGAGCTGCTGATCGAGGGCATCGCCGGCATGTTCGACAGCGAGACGCCCGAGCAGGCGGCCGCCGCCGACGCGGCCTACACCCGCTACATCACCGAGCTGACCCAGCTCAAGCAGCGGGAGCGGGGCCAGGATCTGACCTCCTGGTTCATCGACCACCCGGCGGAGCTGAGCGCCGAGGAGGTCGTCCACCAGATCGTGGTGACGCTGGGCGCCAGCTACGAGCCGCTGTCCAACCTCATCGGCAACGCGCTCAGCCGGATGCTCGTCGACGACCGCTACTACGGCAACCTCTCCGGAGGCGCGCTGACGGCCCGCGACGCGCTGTACGACGTACTCAGCAACGAGCCGCCGATGGCCAACTACTCGGCGCACTATCCGCGCCGGGACGTCTACTTCCACGGTGTCTGGATGCGCGCCGGACAGCTGGTGCTGGTCTCCTACGCGGCGGCCACCACGCAGAACGGCCGCTCGGCGCCCGGCGAGAGCGTCGGGGCCGCCGGCTCCGGCGGCGGCTCGCACCTGGCATGGGCGGCGGGACCGCATGCCTGCCCCGCGCAGCAGCCCGCCCTGCTCATCGCCACCACCGCGATCGAACGTCTCACCGCCTGGCTCTCGGACATCGAACTGACGGTGTCCTACGACCAGCTGAAGTGGCGGCCCGGCCCGTTCCAGCGCGGACTGGTCTCGCTGCCCGCACAGTTCAGCCCCGTCAGCCCCGACTCCGCAGGAGGCACCCCGTGGAAGCGCAGCAGACAGTCCGCTTAGATCCGCTCGGCCGCGACATCCATGGCGAGGCGGAGCTCATCCGTGGGACGGGCTCCGCCGCCACCCTGGTCGAGCTGCCGGCCGGCGTCCATGCCTGGTACGTCAACGAGTTCGACGTGCTCAAACAGCTGCTCCGCGACCCGCGGGTCTCCAAGGACCCGCGCAAGCACTGGCCCGCCTGGCAGCGCGGCGAGTTCCACGACACCTGGCTGCTCACCTGGCTCGACCGGGAGAACATGCTGTGCTCCTACGGCGAGGACCACAAACGGCTGCGCAAGTTGGTGGCTCCGGCGTTCACGGCACGGCGGACGGCCGCCATGCTGCCGCAGGTCGAGAAGATCACCACCGAGCTGCTGGACGCCATGGAACAGCAGGCGCTTCAGGCGGGGCCCGACGGCGCGCCGGTGGATCTGCGCTCCTGTTTCGCCCATCCGCTGCCGATGAACGTCATCTGCGAGCTGTTCGGTGTGCCCGAGGAGCAGCGGCCCGAGATGAAGCGGCTGATGGACCTGATCATGGACACCACGCTGACGGCCGAGCAGGCCGGGCAGACCGCGGTGGACATGCATGCGGCCTTCACCGCGCTGGCCGGGGCCAAGCGTGCGCAGCCGGGCGAGGATCTGACCAGCGTGCTGGTCTCCGCGCGGGACGAGGAGGGCGACGCGCTCTCCGAGAAGGAGCTGCTGGACACCCTGCTGCTGATGATCGGCGCGGGGCACGAGACGACCGTCAACCTCATCGGCAACGCCGTGCACGCCCTGCTCAGCCATCCCGACCAACTGCAGCTGGTGCGGGACGGGGAGGCGTCCTGGGACGATGTGATCGAGGAGACCCTGCGCTGGGCGCCCAGCGTCGCCAATCTGCCGCTGCGGTTCGCCGTCGAGCGGATCGAGCTGCCGGACGGCACCACGATCCAGCAGGGTGACGCGATCCTGTCCACCATGGCCTCCGCCAACCGCGACCCGGCCAAGTACGGCGAGCGGGCCGCCGAGTTCGACGTCCGGCGGCCGGGCGGCGAGCACCTGGCCTTCGGCCACGGGGTGCACTTCTGCATGGGTGCGCCACTGGCACGGATGGAGGCGCGCACCGCGCTGCCCGCGCTCTTCGACCGCTTCCCGAAGCTGTCCTTGGCGGTGCCCGCGGCCGAGCTGGCGCAGGTTCCCTCCGCCATCGCCTTCGGCTACGCGAAGCTGCCGGTACGGCTGCTGGGCTGAGGGGCCCGGCACCTCGATCCGGAGGTGGCGGGGAGCGGGCGGCCCGGAGGACAGGGCCGGGCAGCCGCTCCCCGCCGCTTCCCCGCTGCAGCGATGCACCGCTGTGCCGCTGTGCCGCTGTGCCGCTGTGCCGCTGTGCCGCTGTGCCGCACGGTGGTCAGGGGCCGGCCCACAGCCCCTCGGGGGTCAGCCCCAGCAGGTCGATGGCGTTGCCGCGGACGATCCGCTCCACCAGTTCGGCGGGCAGATGACCCATCTGGGCCTCGCCGACCTCCTTGGACCGGGGCCAGGTGGAGTCCGAGTGCGGGTAGTCGGTCTCGTACAGGACATTGGGCACACCGACGGACTCCACGTTCCTGAGCCCGAAGGCGTCGTCGAAGAAGCAGCCGTAGATGTGCTCGGCGAACAGCTCGGAGGGCGGGCGCAGCACCTTGTCCGCCACTCCTCCCCAGCCCCGGTTCTCCTCCCACACCACATCGGCCCGCTCCAGGATGTACGGAATCCAGCCGATCTGGCCCTCGGCGTACATGATCTTCAGATGGGGGAAGCGGTCGAAGACCCCGCTCATCAGCCAGTCGACCATCGAGAAGCAGCAGTTGGCGAAGGTGATGGTGGAGCCGACGGCGGGTGGCGCGTCCGCCGAGGTGGAGGGCATCTTGCTGGAGGAGCCGATGTGCATGGCGATCACGGTGCCGGTCTCGTCGCAGGCCCGCAGGAAGGGGTCCCAGGCGTCGGTGTGGATGGACGGCAGCCCCAGGCGCGGCGGGATCTCCGAGAAGCAGACGGCGCGTACGCCACGCGCCGCGTTGCGGCGTACCTCCTCGGCGGCCAGTTCCGCATCCCACAGCGGTACGAGGGTGAGCGGTATGAGGCGCCCCTGCGCGTCCGGGCCGCACCACTCCTCCACCATCCAGTCGTTGTAGGCCCGCACTCCCAGCAGGCCCAGTTCGCGGTCCCGGGCCTCGGTGAAGGTCTGCCCGCAGAAGCGGGGGAAGGTGGGGAAGCACAGCGCCGACTGGACGTGGTTGACGTCCATGTCCGCCAGCCGCTCGGCCACGTCGTAGGAGCCCGGGCGCATCTGCTCGTAGGTGATCGCCTCCAGCCGCACCTCGTCCCTGTCGTAGCCGACCGCGGTGTCCAGCCTGGTCAGCGGGCGGCGCAGGTCCTCGTACACCCACCAGTCGGCGATCGGGCCGTCGTCGCCGGGCTCGCCCATCTTCGGCGCGAACTTCCCGCCGACGAAGGTCATCTCCTTCAGCGGCGCTCTCACGATGCGGGGGCCGGCCTCGCGGTGGCGGGACGGGAGCCGGTCGCGCCACACATGCGGGGGTTCGACCGTGTGGTCGTCCACCGAGATGATCTTCGGGAAGGTCTCCATGCGGCCACCGTAGCGCCGACCTGACGACCCGTCAGCTATCGTGCGGCGCCTTCTTCCGCACCGGTTCCGCATCCGCCCGCCCACCGCCCGCACCCGGATTCGCGAAGGCTTCGTAGAGAGGCCGGTACCTGAGCTGACGTAATTGCCATGAACAAGGCAGACTGACCCCTGCGGGGAACGGAGGAGTGCGGATCTGCAGGGGAGCACGCCAATGGGCGCCGGGGACCATACGCGAGTGGGGACGGAGCATCAGGAGCACCAGCTTCGCTTCACTGTGCTCGGTCCCGTCCGTGCCTGGCGCGGCGAGCAGCCCATCGGCATGGGCTCCCCCCAGCAGAAGGCCCTGCTCGCGGCGCTGCTGCTGCGCGGTGGCCGCACCGCGACCGCCGAGGAGCTCATCGACGCCATCTGGGGCGAGGAGCCGCCCGAGCAGGCCAAGGCGGCGCTGCGCACCTACGCCTCCCGCATCCGCAAGGCCCTCGGCGCCGACGCCGAACTGCTGGTCAGTGAGTCCGGCGGCTACGCCATTCGCACCGGCCCGGAAGCGACACTCGACGTAGAGTCAGCACACGAGCTGGCACTCCGCGCCGAGAAGGCCGCCTCGGGCGGGGACCGCGCCCAGGCACGCGAACTGTACGGCGCGGCTCTCGCCCAATGGGAGGGCGAACCGCTCGCCCACATCCCCGGTCCGTACGCCGAACACCAGCGTGTCCGGCTGGAGGAGTGGCGGCTCGGCCTGCTGGAGCTGCGGCTCGATCTCGACCTCCAGGTGGGCTGTCACGCGGAGGCCGTCAGCGAACTGACCGCGCTCACCGCCGCGCACCCGCTGCGCGAGCGGCTGCGCGAACTGCTGATGCTCGCCCTCTACCGAAGCGGGCGGCAGGCCGAGGCACTGGCCGTCTACGCCGACACCCGGCGGCTGCTCGCCGACGAACTCGGCGTCGACCCGCGCCCTGAGCTGTCCGAACTCCAGCAGCGCATCCTGGAGGCCGACGACGAGCTGGCCTACCAGTCCGACACCCGTTCGCCCTCGGCGGCCGCCACCGTCACCCGTCCAGCGCAGCTGCCCGCCACCGTCGCCGACTTCACCGGCCGGGCATCCTTCGTCGCCGAACTCGGCGACCAGCTCGCGCAGGCCGAGGGCACGGTGATGGCCGTCTCCGCCGTCGCGGGCATCGGCGGCGTCGGCAAGACGACGCTGGCCATCCACGTGGCCCACGCCGCCGCCGACCGCTTCCCCGACGGCCAGCTCTACGTCGACCTCCAGGGCGCCGGGGCCTCCCCCGCCGACCCCGAGGCCGTCCTCGGCTCGTTCCTGCGCGCCCTGGGCGTCGCCGACTCCGACATACCCAGCGGCCTCCAGGACCGCGCCGCGCTCTTCCGCTCGCTGCTGGCCGGCCGCCGGGTGCTCGCCCTGCTGGACAACGCCCGGGACGCCGCGCAGGTGCGGCCCCTGCTGCCCGGCACGGCCGGCTGCGCTGCTCTGGTCACCAGCCGGGTGCGCATGGTCGATCTGGCCGGAGCGCACCTGGTGGACCTCGATGTGATGAGTCCCGAAGAGGCCATCGCCCTGTTCACCCGCATCGTGGGCGAAGAGCGGGTGCTCTCCGAGCGCGAGGCCGCCATGGACGTCGTGGCCGCCTGCGGGTTCCTGCCGCTGGCCATCCGCATCGCCGCGGCCCGGCTGTCCTCCCGCCGCACCTGGACGGTCTCCGTACTCGCCGCCAAGCTCGGTGACGAGCGGCGCCGCCTGGACGAACTCCAGGCAGGCGACCAGGCCGTGGCTGCCACCTTCGAACTGGGCTACGGCCAGCTCGACGCCGAACAGGCCCGCGCCTTCCGGCTGCTTGGCCTCACCGAGGGCCCCGACATCTCGCTGGACGCCGCCGCGGCCCTGCTGGACCGCACCCCGGAGGACGCCGAGGACCTGCTGGAGTCCCTGGTCGACACCTCCCTCCTGGAGTCCGCCGCACCCCGCCGCTACCGCTTCCACGACCTGGTCCGCCTGTTCGCCCGCGCCTGCGCGGAGCGGGAGGAGCAGCCGCCTCAGGTGCGGGAAGACGCGCTGGCCCGGCTGCTGGACTTCTACCTGGCGACGGCACGCCACGTCTTCGCGGCCGACCACCCGGGCGACCGGACCGTCGACCACCTCGGCCCGCCCACGCACAGCGGCCTGAAGTTCGCCGGCCAGGATGCCGCACTGGAGTGGCTCTTCAGCGAGGGCGAATGCCTCATGGCATCGATCGAGCAGGCGGCCGGGGGCCGGCTCCTCGGTCCTGCGGCGGATCTGCTGGTAGCCACCAAGGACCTCGCGGACTCCGGAATCCACTCCCTCCGCTACGAGAGGGCCGCGGCAGCGCTGCGGGACGCCGCCGGAACGGCGGGCGACGCCCGCTCAGGCGCCAGGGCATGCATCATGCTGACGCATGTCAACGCCCTGGGAGGCAACTTCCGGCGGGCCGAGGAAGAGGCGGTACGCGCCGAGGAGCTGGGCAGGAAGGCCGACGATCCGGTGGCCAACTCCTACGCCCCCAACGATCTGGGCATCATCAAGACCTACCTCGGTCAGTACAGCGCCGCCGAGGGCCACCTCGAACAGGCCATCGCGGCGTTTCGCGCCGACCGCAACCGGCCGTCCGAAGCCAGCGCACTGTGCAACCTCTCCCGGGTGCACATCGCCTTGGGCCTGCACGAGAGCGCCATCGATCTCGCCGTGCAAGGGATGCGGATCTACGAGGAGATGGACAGCACCCTGCGGATGGCGAACGCCCGCTACACGCTCGGCTGTGCGCTCTCCCACGCCGGCCGCATCTCCGAGGGCCTGCAACACCTCATGGAGGCACGGCGGATCTTCCACGACAGCCGCCAGTCGCTGTGGGAGGGCGTCACCCACTACCGCATCGCCGAGGCGTACTTGCTCTCCGGTGACGCCGCGCAGGCCGCCGGCCACGCGGAGCAGGCCATCGCACTCCGGGTCATCGGGGGCGAGTGGCGCAGAGCCACCGTGCTGGTCGTCCTCGGCAAGGCGCTGTTCGAGCTGGGGCAGTCCCGCCGCGCCCGTGCCTGCCTGGAGGAAGCCTCCGCGGTCTTCGAAGCACTCGACTCGCCGGAAGGCGCGGAGGTGCGCGAGTTGCTGGATCTGGTCCCCGACAGGTGATTCCGAGGCGGGCGCGTCCCTGTGAGTGGGCCGCTGCGCTGCCGGATCCTGGTCGACCAGCAGCCGTTCATCAATCGTTTATCGCGTTCAGCGATGCTCATAGCCATGGATCCGCCGCGTCGGGGGGCAGGCGGGTCTGGGGGAAGAGCCGCCGCCCCAGTACGGTGAGCGGCCGTAACACCCGCCCGGCGGTCATCGGGGGAGCTGCTGGGCGGGTGCCGTCATCGACCAACGCCCCTAAGAGGAGCTCGTCACCATGGCCACTCACGAACAGACCGAAGAGAAGACGCAGCCGAAGAAGAACACCACCGGCACCGAGAACAACCACGGCACCAGCGTGCCCAGCACCGAGAACAACCACGGCACCAGCGTTCCCGAGCTGGACAACAACCACGGCACGTCCACGCCGATGGTCGTGGAGAACAACCACGGAACCATCCTGCCCGAGGTGTCCGAAGAAGAGCAGGACACCGCTGCCAAGGAGCAGGCCACCGCCCGCTGACAAGGGCGTTCCAAGGGGGGACCGCGGGTCGCCATCGACGGCGTAGAGGGGGAGCCGTCGATGGTGACCCGCGTGCGTGCTGTCTGCTTCACCTGGACGCCTCATCGCAGCAGCGCTGCGGTGCTCGCGGTGCGGCAGACGCGCGGTGCAACACATGCACAGGCTTTTCCCAACCTTCCGGTCGCTCTCCGGAAGCAGATGGGTAATGACCAGTCAGAGGAACAACACAGCTGATCCCGTCCGAAACCGACCCCTGGGGAGCCATAGTGAGTCTGCTGAAGAGAATCCTCGCCACCTCCGCTGTCGCCGCCGCGTTGCTGGGCTGGCTGGGAACTCCTGCCGTGGCTGACAGCCCGGCGGCTTCAGCTGCCGGCGACACTGCCGTCAGCACGGCCAGTACGGACAACAACCACTCCAGCTGAGAGTGACTGTCCGGCGGAGCAGCCGGACGCGGTGGTTGCGCCAGTGCGCAGCAGCGCCCTTCGACTGATCTGCCGGACACGGTCCGACAGCCGCGCGGGGGAGAGCCGTCACCGATGGCCGTGCCCAGTTCGGGACACCGGCCACCGATGTCCTCGCGCGGTCTCCCGCAACCGCGTCTTGACGACCTTCCCGCTCGCGTTGCGGGGCAGCTCCGCGACGAACTCGACCTCGCGGGGCACCTTGTAGTTGGCCATCTCCCGGCGGGACCAGGCGATCAGGTCGTCTGCGGTGACCGTCGCGCCCGGGTGGCGTACGGCGAAGGCCTTGGCGACCTCGCCGAGGCGGGGGTCGGGGATGCCCACGACGGCCACCTCGGCGATGCCGGGGTGCCGGGCGAGCAGCTGCTCGATCTCGGCCGGGTAGGCGTTGAACCCGCCGACGATGAACATGTCCTTGATCCGGTCGGTGATGCGCAGATTGCCGTCGGCGTCCATGACGCCCACGTCGCCGGTGCGCAGCCAGCCGTCCGGGGTGAGGACCTCGGCCGTCTCCCGGGGCTCCTCGTAGTAGCCGGACATCACGTGGTAGCCGCGCACCAGCACCTCGCCGGGGGTGCCGGGCGGCTGCTCGGCACCCGAGGAGGCCACGACCTTCACCTCCGTGCCCGGTATGGCCCGGCCCGAGGTGCCGGCGACGATCTGGGCCGGGTCGCCGCGGCGGCACATCGTCACGGTGCCGGACGCCTCGGTCAGCCCGTAGGCGGTCAGTACGGTGCCGACCTTGAGCTCGGCGCGCAGCCGTTCGACCAGTTCCAGGGGGACGACGGCCGCGCCGGTCACCACCAGCCGCAGCGCTGACAGGTCGTGCTGGTGGCGGGCCGGGTGGTCGAGCAGCGACTGGTGGAGGGTGGGCGGCCCCGGCAGCACACTGACCCGCTCGGTGGCGATATGGGCCAGCGCCGCCTCCACGTTGAAGACCGGCTGCGGGATCATCGTCGCGCCGCGCAGCAGACAGGCGATGATGCCCGCCTTGTAGCCGAAGGTGTGGAAGAACGGGTTGACGATGAGATAGCGGTCGCCCTCCGTCAGCCCGGCGAGCTCGCTCCAGCAGGCGTAGACCCGCAGCGTCTGCTCGTGGGTGATGACGACGCCCTTGGGATGCCCGGTGGTGCCCGAGGTGAAGGTGATGTCGGAGGGCGTGGAGGGGGCGATCTGCTCCGCACGCTCCCGTACCGCCCGGAGGGAGACGGCGGCGCCCGACGCGAGGAACTCCCTCCAGGTGCGGAAGGTCTCCGGTGCGTCCTGGGCGAGCACCACCACCTCGCGCAGCTGCGGCAGTCCGGGCAGCGGCCCCGGGCCCGGCCCCTCGGCGGTGGCGCGGCGCAGCGAGGCGACGTACGAGGTGCCCAGGAAGGTGCCGGTGACGAACAGCAGCCGGGTGCGGGTGCGTTCCAGCACATAGGCGGCCTCGGCGCCCTTGAAGCGGGTGTTGAGCGGAACCAGGACGCCGCCCGCGGTGACGGCGCCGAGTGCGGCGACGATCCAGTCCAGGGTGTTGGGCGCCCAGACGGCCACCCGGTCGCCCGGTTCCAGCCCGGAGGCCAGGCAGGCGGCGGCGGCCTGTTCGATCCGCTCCCCCAGCTCCGCGTAGGAGACGCGGGTGCGCCCCTCGACGACGGCCTCCCGCGGCCCGTACCGCTCGGCGGCGGCCCGCACCAGCTGGGGGATGGTCCGCGGGCCGGTTCCGTACGCGGGCGAGAAGTCCGTGCCGCTCACCGTGCGCCTCCCTTGGCCGGGCCGACAGGCACTACCACCTGACACACCGTCAGGTTAGCGGTAGCCTCCCGCACTGTCAGCACCGCCAGCACGCCCTGAGCACGTCCGGGAGGACGCCATGAAGGACGCCACGGCGATCGTCGGCATCGGCCAGACGCCGTTCGCCAAGCGGCTCCCCGAATCCGAGAAGGCCCTCGCCTGCCGCGCCATCCTGCGGGCGCTGGACGACGCGGGGATCGCCCCGAGCGAGGTGGACGGCTTCGCCTCGTACACGATGGAGGAGACCGACGAGGTCGAGGTGGCCAAGTCGATCGGCGCGGGCGACGTGACGTTCTTCTCCAAGGTCGGCTACGGCGGCGGCGGTTCCTGTGCGACCGTCGCCCACCTGGCCACCGCCGTCGCCACCGGCCAGGCCACCGTCGGCGTCGCCTGGCGCTCCCGCAAACGCGGCTCCGGAGGCAGACCGTGGCGCAACACCACCGTGCAGCTGCCCACCCCGGCGCAGTGGACCCGCCCCTTCGGACTGCTGCGCCCGGCCGACGAGATCGGCATGCTCACCCGCCGCTACATGCACGAGTACGGCGCCACCCGCGACCACCTCTTCAACGTCGCACTGGCGTGCCGCAACCGCGCCAACCAGAACCCCGCCGCGATGATGTACGAGCGGCCGCTGACCCGCGAGATGTACATGACCTCCCGCTGGATCAGCGAACCGCTGTGCCTGTTCGACAACTGTCTGGAGACCGACGGCGCACTGGCGTGCGTCGTGGTCTCCGCCGACCGGGCACGCGACTGCCGCAGACGACCGGTGTATGTGCACTCCGCCGCGCAGGGACTGCCCGCGCAGCACCACGGAATGGTCAACTACTGGGCCGAGGACCCCCTGCGCGGTCCGGCCTGGACGGCGGCGCAGCAGCTTTGGAAGCACGCCGACCTGTGTCCACAGGATGTGGATGTCGCCCAGATCTACGACGCCTTCACCGCACTCGTCCCGCTCTCCCTGGAGGGCTACGGCTTCTGCGGACGCGGCGAGGGAGCGGCCTTCACCGAGGGCGGCGCCCTGGAGATCGGCGGACGGCTGCCGCTGAACACCTCCGGAGGCGGACTGTCCGAAGCCTATGTGCACGGCTTCAACCTGATCACCGAGGGCGTCCGCCAGCTGCGCGGCACCTCCACCGCCCAGGTGCCCGACGCCACGACCTGTCTGGTCACCGCAGGCGAGGGCGTGCCCACCTCCGCACTGCTGCTGAGGAGTTGACAGCCATGACCACCGCCCCCACCGGCCCGCCGGAGACCGGACTGCTGCTGCCCGAACCCGACGACGACGGAGCGCCGTTCTGGTCGTACGCGGCCGACGGCGAGCTGCGCGTCCAGACGTGCTCCGACTGCGGAAGACGGCGCTTCCCGCCACGACCGTGCTGTCCGCGCTGCCGGTCGTTCGAGGCCGAGTGGCAGCGGATGAGCGGACGCGGCCGTATCTGGTCGTACGTGGTGGCCCATCCGCCGCTGCTGCCCGGCTACGCCGAAGCGGCCCCCTACAACGTTCTCGTGGTGGAACTGGCCGACGATCCGGCGATCCGGCTGGTGGGCAACCTCGTTGCCACACCGCACGCGCCGCTGGGCTCGATGGCCGCCGGCAAGCTGCGCGTCGGAGCACCGGTTCGGGCCGTCTTCCGAGAAGTCGGCGACGGGGAGCGGCGGATGGTCCTGCCCCGCTGGGTCCTGGAGCGGCCGTGACCGTCCGTATCGAGCGGCAGGACGGCGTGGCGACAGTGACGCTGGACCGGCCCGAGAAGCACAACGCGCTCGATCTGGCCGACGCGCAAGCCCTCACCGCCGTCTGGCGCGGGCTGCGCACCGACCGCTCGGTGCGCGCCGCAGTCGTCACCGGAGCGGGCGGCCGGGCCTTCTGCACGGGCATCGACCGCGCCGCCGTCGCCGAGGAGGGCGCCGTCCCCCAACCGCACGCGCCGTTCGCGGTGGAGGACCCCTTGCTGTCGATCGGCCCGAAGAGCAACGACCTGTGGATTCCGGTCGTCGCCGCGGTCGAGGGCATGGCCTGCGGCGGCGCCTTCTATCTGCTGAGCGAGGCGGAGTTCCTGATCGCGACGGAGGAGTCCACCTTCTTCGACCCGCACACCAGCTACGGAATGGTCAGTGCCTACGAGTCCATGGCGATGGCACAGCGGATGCCGTTCGGGGAGGTCGCGCGGATGGCACTGATGGGGGCGGCCGAGCGCATCTCCGGACGCCGCGCCTACGAGACGGGCCTCGTCTCCGAACTCGCCCCGGAAGGCGGTGCGCTCGGGGCGGCACTGCGCTGCGCCCGTACGCTGGCCTCCTACCCGCCCGGGGCCGTGCAGGGCACGGTGCGCGCGGTGTGGGCCGCCAAGGAGACCGCCCGCAACCAGGCGATGGCCCAGGCCCCGCCCCTGATCGCACTCGGCAACCTGCCGCCGGAGCAACAGGCGGAGCTGTTCCGCGAGCGGGGGCGGGGCCGGGGTGGGTACGGGGTCACTTTCCGTACCCGGTAGGCGGGCGGGTCAAGCGGTCACCACCGGCGACCGGAGAGTGGAATCAGAGATTCCAGGGCTGGTCGTCGGGGGCGATGCGCCACAGCCGGTCGTCGCTCGGATAGGCCGTGTCGAGGTGGAGGGTGTTCCACGAGCCGTCGCCGTAGCGGTTGAGCGTCATGGCCAGTTTGTTGTCGGCCTTCGGTGTCCACATCCACCAACCGGAGTTCTGCCCGCCGGACTTGGCCGGGTGCAGGACCCACTTCTGCAGGTCGGACCCGTTGCACGTCTTGAGGACGAGATGAGTGCCGCGCTGGGGATTCGCCGTGGCCGGCTGGAGGCACTTGTCGGCAGCCACGTTGCGCAGCACTCGGGTGGAGGTCCCGGTTCCGGAGTCCCAGCCGGACCCTTCCGCCCGCCAGGATTCGGAGCTGTACTTCCATGCCGGGTCGCGCAGGCTGATCACGGTGGCGCCGTCGGCCTTGCTGTCGCTGTAGGTGGCCAGTCGGCTGCCGTCCGTCTTGTTGATCACGTCCCGGTCGCCGGGAGCCGCCGAAGCGTTGGTGCTTCCCAGAGCACCGGTCAGGCAGACAGCGGCGACGGAGACGGAGACGGACAGCAGGCGGCGGCTTCCTCGGGAAATGGGCATACGTGTTCCCTCCTGGGTGAACTACGCAGAACGCGAAGCATGACGCCAAGAATGATGATCGCCCGAACGCACCAACTGCCCGGCGCATCATCAGCATTCATCCGCACGACGGACCCTTTGATACGCGCGTCCGGCGTGGTGTTCCCTTGTCATCGCCCGGCTGGCCTGCTGCTTTCTAGGAGACGGAGGTGACCTCGCACTCCTCGACCTTCCGCACATCCTCGGGGTGGTCCATCGGCACCTCCACCGACTTGCTGCGGCCCGCCCGCACGGTGGTGAGGGCCGAGCCCGTGTCGACGACGTCCCCGTTCACATCGCGGAAGGTGACGTCGACGGTGAAGGTCCCGGTGCGGCTGCCCGCGTTGCGGACCCGGACGGTCGCACCGGGCTCCTTGCCGTTCTCGGGCTTCCGGCCCTTGGCCGCCGCGCACTCGGTGACCGTCCCGGAACCCTCGGCCCGCTCGCGGCTCGACCCGCCGGTGGTGCTGCCCGAGGTGGTGTTGCTGTCGTAGCTGTCGTAACGGTCGTCGCTGTCGTAACGGTCGTCGCTGTCGTAACCGCTGCTGGAACTGTGGCTGCTTGAGCTCTTGCTGCTGCAACCGCCGCCGCCGTGACCGCCGCTGCTGGAACTCTTGCTGCCGCCGCGACCGCCCGAGGAGCGGGCCGGGCTGAAACCGCTCAGCGCCACCAGCACAACAGTGACGGCAGCGAGCAGCTTGAGGTGACGCATCCGCTTCACAGAACTCCCCCGATGAGTGCTCGTCTCCGCGACGACCGGCTCCGGTACTTGTCGCGTGCAGTACAACTATCTCCGGCTCAAGACGCCCGCAGTGGCGCGGGGGTTCCCGGCGGCGTAGCGTCGAATGCGGATCGCGCACCCGTGCGGCGCCTTCAGCGGCGCCGGAAAGTGAGGCGAGACCATGATCCGGAACCTGATCGGGTCGCTACTCGCCCTCATCGGAGCGGCGGCCGCCGTATACAGCCCCTTCCGACCGTGGTACGACGGCCGCCTCGGGCGTGATTTCCGCCTCGACGAACTCTTCCAGGGCGGAGGTATCACCGGCGCCGAGGCGGCCCTGTTCACCGGGCTGTTCGTGCTGATGCTGGTCGTGGCGGTCGTGGCCGTGCTCGGGGTGCTGCTGCGTTCACGGGCGACCGTGGCACTCGCGGGCGTGCTGGGGCTGGGATTCACCATCCTGTGGATGGTGCGGCAGGGGCAGGCCGCCGGCAGCCTCTCCGCGGGCAACACCGGAGGGCTCGCCTCCGGCGCCTGGCTCGCCCTCGGCGGAGGTTTCCTACTGCTGCTCGCCGGTGCGCTGATGACCGGCCGCCGCGCCGCGGCCCGTCGCCGGCACGCCGCGGAGCCCGCGACGGCGGGTGCGGCAGCGGGTGGGGGCGCCGTGGCCGGAGGCGGCTTCCGCGGGGAGCCGGGGAGGGAGGAGGACACCCTGGAACAGCCGCTCGCGGGGCCACCGCCGCCGCAGCAGCCGCCCCCGGGGCAGCAGCCGTATCCGGGGCAGCAGCCGTACCCCGAGCAACAGCCGTATCCGGGGCAGCCCGGGATGCGGGGAGCTCCCACCCAGGAGCCGTACCCTCCGGGGCCACCGCCTCCCGAACCCGGGGCCGCCCCGCCACCGGAGCAGTCCTTCAAGGGTCCGGAGCAGCAGTACGCCGGGCCTCCGGTCCCCGAGGAGACCGAGCCGTACGAGTCCCAGCCCGGCACCCAGGGGGCTCCCCTGGACGAGCCGTACGAACCGCGGCCCGAGGACCAGGGCACCGGTGAGAACCCTCCCGACAACACCCGCCGGTTGCCCACGGCGCCGCCTCCGTCGCAGGAACAGCGCCCCGACGACGAGGACACCTGGCCGCACCGCGGACGCGACGCGGCCTGAACGCCCCCGCGCCCCGCAGGCGACGGCCGGGGGCCGGGGGCCGGGGGCCGGGGGCCGGGAGCCCCGGGGACTCGGACTCAGGCGGAGTGCCGAGCCTGGCCGGTGCCCTTCGTCGCGTCCAGCGCGTAGACGCAACGGTCCTTGCTGCACGCGTACACCACGCCCCCGACGACGACCGGCGAGCCGGTGATCTCCCCGCCGGTCGCCAGCTTCCACCGGAGCTGTCCACCCACCGCGTCGACGGTGTACAGGCAGTGGTCGGCCGATCCGAAGTGGACGCGTCCGTCGGCCACGACGGGCGCGCCCACCACATCGGCGCCCGTAGCGAAACGCCACCGGGGCGTCCCGCTCACGGCGTCGAGGGTGTAGAGCGCGCTCCCGCTGCCGAGGTGCACCAGCCCGTCCGCGGTGACGACCGGCTCCGTGGAGTGCCGCGCCTCGGTGGCGATGCGCCAGCGGTCGTGGCCGTTGCCGGAGTCGAGCGCGTAGACGGTGCCCAGATAGTCGGCGAGATAGACGCCACCGCCCGTCACCCCGGGGCCGGGGACGAAGGCGGGCGGGCACAGGAAGGCGGCCGGGGCGTCGAACCGCCACCGCTCACGGCCCGTCGCGGCGTCCAGCGCGAACACCCGGGAGCCCGCGCACACGTACACGGTCCCGTCCTCGGCGGCCGTCACCCGCACGGGAACGCCGCCCGTGGCGGAGGCGTCACCGACCGGGTACGACCAGCGCTCCGCGCCCGTACGCGCCTCCAGCACGTACAACCGTCCGTCCGCCCACGTGTGGACGGCGCCGTCGGCGATGACCGGTCCCGCCTCGGGGGTCTCGAAGTCGGTCTGCGCGCCGGTCAGTTCCCACAGCTTCTCGCCGCTGGCGGCCTCCCACGCCTGGACGCCGCCGCCACGGGTGCCGGTGACGACGGTGCCGCGGTCGACCTGGAGCGAGTAGACCCAGCCGTCGGTGGCCAGCCGCCAGCGCTCGGAGCCGTCGGTGGCGTCGAGCGCGTACAGACTGGGACCGTCCGAGGCGTGCACCCGCCCGCCGGAGACCGCCATCGACCAGGCGACCTCCCGCGTCTTGAACTGCCTGCGCCCGCTCGCCACATCGAGGGCGTGCACCTCGAACGACGTCACGTACACCAGGTCGTCGGCGACGACGGGCGAGCCCCACACATCGTTCGACATCCGGAACCGCCAGGGCCGCCAGCGCTGCGGTCCGCCGGACTGCGACCCGCCACCGCTCGCGTGCCCCGGCCCCGCGGACGGCGGGGGCTGCACGGTGTACGGGGAAGGCGGCGACGGCTGGGACGACGACTGCGACGGTGGCCCGGCGGGCGGCTGCTGGAGCGGCGGTGCGGCGGGCGAGGCGGAGGCCGACGGCTGTCCGCCCCGCCCGCCGCCATGGTCGGAGCCGCCTGCGTGCCGCGGTCCCGGAGCGCCGTAGGGGCGGGCCAGCGGATGGGCGGACGGTGCCGCCGCGGGTGCCCCGCCCGACGCCGCGGGGGCCGCCGCCGAGGCAGCCGCAGCGGGGGACGCCGCGGGCGGCGCGGAGGGCGGCGCCGTGGGCCCGGACTGCGGCGGGAACTGCGCGTACGGCTGCGCGGCGGAGGACTGCGGGGTGCCTTCCTGCCCCCCGCCGGGCGGGCGCACCCAGTCGGAGGTCGGGGCGGCCCCCGCTTCCCGGCCGGTCTCGTCCGGGCGCCGGGGGCCTGGCCCGATGGGTACCTGGGCCCCGGGCAGCTGCACGGACCCGCCATCGGCGTTCCCGGGCTGGGAGGCGGGACGCGAGACGACCGGCCCCGAGCCGGAGCCCGGGCCCGCCTCCGCACTCGCGGAGGCGCCCGAGCCGCCGGAGGGCCCCGAGCCGCCGGGAGCGCCCTGGGCGCCGTGGGAGCCACCGACGGCGCGTGGGCCCGGAGGGATGCCCTGGTCCCACTCGGGCACCGCGGCACCCGGGCCGGAGGCCGCCGCGTCCTGGCCCGCTGCCGCGCGCCCTGCTGCCGGGGGGCCGCCGGGCCCCACGGAGCCCAGCGCCGAGCCACCGGCGCCCGGACCGCCACCGGCGCCCGCACCGGCTCCCACCGGATCGGCGGAACCGCCCGCCGCACCGTTGCTGCGCCCGGGGCCACCGGCCCCGGCTGCGGCATCCGCGCCCCCGCCCGCACCCGCTGCGGCTGCCGCGTTCTGCCACCGCATGGCGCGACCGCCCCTGCGCCGCTCGATCAGCGAGACGGCCGTGGAGGGCAGCCAGGCCGAAACCGTTCCGCTGTCGTCGCTGCCGGCGCCGAACAGGTGCGGTGCGAGCTGGGCCTGGAGATCGGCGGGTGTGGGCCGCTCCTCGGCGTTCATCCGCATACAGGACTCGATCAAAGGCCGCAGCTCTTCCGGCAGCCCCTCCAGGTCGGGGCCCTCACGCAGCAGCATGAAGACCGTCTCGACGGGGTTGGCCCCGTGGAAGGGCGCATGGCCGGTGGCGGCGAAGACGAGCGTCGAGGCGAGCGAGAAGACATCGCTGGCGCCGGTGACGCTGCGGGAGTCCCGCGCCTGCTCGGGCGACATGTAGGCGGGCGTACCGACGGCGACGTTCGTCATGGTCAGCCGGGTGTTGGAGACGCCGGAGGCGATACCGAAGTCGATGACACGGGGGCCGTCCTCCAACACGAGCACGTTGGACGGCTTGAGGTCGCGGTGCACCAGTCCGGCGCCGTGGATGGACTGCAGCGCCTCGGCGACCCCCGCCGCCAGCCAGCGCACGGCCTGCACCGGCACCGGTCCGCACTCGGTGACTATTTCCTCCAGGGAGGGCGCGGGCACATAGGCGGTGGCCAGCCACGGCACGGCGGCGCGCGGGTCGGCGTCGACGACGGCGGCGGTGTAGAAGCCGCTGACCGCCCGCGCCGCCTCGACCTCACGGGTGAAGCGCACCCGGAAGAGCTGATCCTCGGCCAGTTCGGTGCGCACCGTCTTGATCGCGACCCGGCGGCCGGACGCGGAGCGTGCCAGGTAGACCAGCCCCATACCGCCGGAACCGAGACGGCCCAGCACCTCGAACGGGCCGATCCGCCGCGGATCGTGCTGTGTAAGCTGCTCCACCACTTGTCCTGCCACCTCCCCGTAGGGGCCGTAAAATCTGCCCGTTCCCGCCCCGTGCAGCCTCTCACTGCCGTGCCGGACCTGGCGGTCCGGACGCCGATTCTTCCTGGCGAACGCGTCGGTTGCGAACCCGGGGGCGGCACGTAAGTGTCTTCGTGGCCCGACAAAGCCCGGAATGACCCGGAGAATCCGGCATCCGATCTCGGTCCCGTATCACCCCGATTGCCCCCTCGCCGGTCGACAACCTCAGCGCACCCCGTTTGCCCGCTGACGAATCGCGGGCCGATCACCCCTCGGTAAGCTGACGGCATGACAGGACAAGTGCGAACCGTCGACGGCCGGGTGGCCGGACGCCGCGGTCAGGCGACGCGGCAGAAGCTGCTCGACTGCCTCAGCGAGATGCTCAGCTCGTCGCCCTACCGCGACGTCAAGGTCATCGACGTGGCACGGAGAGCGGGCACCTCTCCGGCGACCTTCTACCAGTACTTCCCCGATGTCGAGGGCGCCGTCCTGGAGATCGCGGAAGCCATGGCCAAGGAGGGCGCGGGCCTCACCGAGCTGGTGGCCGGCCGCTCCTGGGTGGGCAAGGCCGGCCGGCAGACGGCCGAGGACCTGGTGGAGGGGTTCTTGACCTTCTGGCGCAAGAACGACGCGATCCTGCGCGTGGTCGATCTGGGCGCCGCGGAGGGCGACAAGCGGTTCTACAAGATCCGCATGAAGATCCTCAACTCGGTCAACAACTCACTCGCCGACGCGATCAAGGACCTCCAGTCCCGGGGCAAGGTGGACAAGGAGATCAACGCGGCAGCCGTCGCCGGCTCCCTGGTCGCCATGCTGGCCTCCGTGGCAGGCCACCAGAAGGGCTTCCAGAGCTGGGGCGTCAAGCAGGCGGAGCTGAAGCCGAGCCTCGCCCTGCTGGTCCACCTCGGCGTGACGGGCAAGAAGCCCGCCAAGTAGCCGATCCGGCTCCCTCCCCCCTCACAAACTCAGCTCTTCTCCCTCAGCTCATTCGTGTCCGCTCTCGCCGTCGGCCTTCACCGGTTCCCGGCGTTCGAGGCGGAAAATGCGGATCCGCCGTTCGATGCGCTCCTGGTAGACGGCGTACGGCGGCCAGAACCGCAGCAGTTCCCGCCAGGCCTCCTCCCGCTCGTCCCCGGCCAACTGCCGCGCCCTCACGGGAATGTCCCGCCCTCGGTAACTGATCCACGCCTCCGGGTGCCTGCGCAGATTGACGGTCCACGCGGGGTGACCCGGCTTCCCGAAGTTGCTGCCCACCAGCAGCCAGCTCCCGCGCTCCTCCTCGGGCATGCACGCCAGCGGCGTACGCCGCTGCTGTCCGCTCCTGGCGCCCGTCGAGGTCAGTACGACTCCGGGCAGCAGTTGGGTGCTGAGCATCGTCCGCCCGCCCGACAGCCGGTGCACGGCCCGGTCCAGCACGGGCACCACATGCGGGGCGATCCGGGCGAAAGCCCTGGTCGACGACGTTTTCTGGATCAGCTTCAAGCCGCTCTTCCCGGCCATCGGACAGCGCCCGCCTCTCCCTCGCGTTCGTCCCTGCGTTCGTCCCTGCGTTCGTGCCCGCGTCCGTGTTCGCCTTCGCGCTCTTCCCCGCGTGCCCCCTCGCGCGGCCCGAACAGCGCCGCGCGGTCCGCCGCACACGCCCGCAGCCGGTGCACCGGGCCGAACAGCAGCTCGTCACCGGCCGCGCGCTTGAAGTACAGGTGCGCCTCGTGCTCCCAGGTGAAACCCACACCGCCGTGCAGCTGCACCGCCTCGGCGGCGGCCGAACCCAGCGCCTCCAGCGCCTGGCCCAGAGCCGTCCCGCCCGCCGTGGCGGCCTCGCCGCCGTCCTGATCGAGCGGCCTCGGCCCGTCGGCCGCCCAGGCCGCGAAGTACGCCGCCGAGCGTGCCGCCTGCACCTGCACGTAGACGTCCGCCAGCCGGTGCCGTACCGCCTGGAACGAGCCGATGGGTCGCCCGAACTGCTCACGCACCTTGACGTACTCGACGGTACGGGCCAGGGCGCCGTCCGCAGCGCCCACGGCCTCGGCCGCCAGGAGGGCGGCCACCCGTGGCCCGGCCGACGCGAGTTCGTGAGCCATGTCGCCATCGGGCTCACCGACGCGCTCCCCGTCGCGTGCGTCGCCCCGGTCCCCGTCGTTGCCGCCCAGCGGGATCGCCGTCACGTCCCGCAGTTCCGCGCGTGCGACGGGGCGCGTCTCGTCCAGTGCTGTCTGCCGGGTACGCACGAGGCCGTCCGCGGCGCCGTCGACCAGGAAGAGCAGCGTGCGGCTGCGCGTGAAACCGCCGGTGTGCGCGGCGACGAGCAGCAGCCCCGCGCTATGGCCGCCGAGCACCTGGTCCACCTCCCCGTACAGCCGCCAGCCCGCTCCCCCGCCGGCTGTGCGGTACGTCGCCTGGACGCCGCCCGCGCGCCCACCGCCCGCCCACCCGGGCCCGGGGCCGGGCGCGGTGAGGCCGAGCGCCGAGGAGAGAGTGCTGCCCGGTACGGCGAGGGCCGCGGTCAGCTCACCGGAGGCGAGGCGGGGCAGCAGTCGGGCACGCTGGTCCGCGCTGCCGAGCCGGGCGAGGAGCGGGGCCGCGAGCGCGGCCGTGGGCAGCAGCGGCGAGGGCAACAGGGTGCGGCCCGCCTCCTCGAAGGCGAGGGCGAGTTCGACGGTGCCGCAGCCGGTCCCGCCGTATCTCTCGGGCAGCGCCAGGCCGGGCAGGCCGAGCTGCCGGGCGAGGGTGTCCCACAGGGCAGTGTCGTATCCCTCCGGGGTCCGCACGGCTGTCTTGACCTCGTCGGGCCTACAGCGTCGTGCCAGCAGATCTCGCACGGTGCGCCGCATCTCGTTCTGCTCCTCGGTGAACGCGGTGTCCATCCGCGGTGCCTCCTCACGGCCATGGCGCGGCACAGCGCAGCAAGCTGACGGAGCGTCATATTAAGGATGGCGGCGCGGGAAGCCCAGACCCGTGCACTCTGCCTCACCGAGCAGAACTGATGTACCGTCAGTTCTATGCCGGTCGCCGCTTCCGCCCGTGGTCCGCACCACACCGGCCGCCGCGTCGCGGTCGCCGGGGTGGCACTCTGCGACGTCGCGACGACGGACCCGGCGAGCGCGGAGACGGCCCGCGCGGACGCGGCGACGCCGTACGCGCTGCACGCGCGGGCAGCGCGCCGCGCCCTGGCCGACGCCGGGTGCGACCGCTCCCAGGTGGACGGGCTCGCCTCCGCCGGTCTGGGCACCCTGGCACCGGTGGAGGTCGCCGAATATCTGGGACTGCGCCCCACCTGGGTCGACTCGACCTCCGTCGGCGGGGCCACCTGGGAAGTGATGGCCGCACACGCGGCCGACGCCATCGCGCAGGGCCGGGCCGACACCGTGCTGCTCGTCTACGGCGCGACCCCACGCGCCGACCTCAAGGCCCGCCGCCGCACCGCCAACCTGTCCTTCGGAGCGCGCGGCCCCCTCCAGTTCGAGGTGCCGTACGGGCACACGCTCATCGCGAAGTACGCGATGGCGGCCCGTCGGCACATGCACCAGTACGGCACCACTCTTGAGCAGCTCGCCCAGGTCGCCGTACAGGCCCGCGCCAACGCCGCGGCGAACCCGGAAGCCTTCCACCGGGAGCCGATCACCGTGGGCGACGTGCTGTCCGGGCCGATGATCGCCGACCCCTTCACCAAGTTGCACTGCTGCATCCGCTCGGACGGCGGCTGTGCCGTACTGCTGGTGGCCGAGGACCGGGTGGCGGACCTGGCCACCGAGCCGGTGTGGATCCTCGGCTCGGGCACGGCGGTCTCCCATACGACGATGTCCGAGTGGGAGGACTTCACCGTCTCACCCGCGGCCGTCTCCGGGCGTACGGCCTTCGCACGCGCCGGTGTCACCCCGCACGACATCGACCTGGCGCAGATCTACGACGCCTTCACCTACATGACCTTGGTGACGCTGGAGGATCTCGGCTTCTGCGCCAAGGGCGAGGGCGGCGCGTTCGTCCAGGACGGGCGGCTGCTGCGGGACGGCGCACTGCCGGTGAACACCGACGGCGGCGGCCTGTCCGCCTGCCATCCGGGGATGCGGGGCCTGTTCCTGCTTGTCGAGGCGGTACGCCAGCTGCGCGGCGAGGCCGGCGAGGGGCGGCAGGTCCGCCGACGGGACGGCACACTGCCCGAACTGGCCGTCGCCTCGGGGACGGGCGGCTGGTTCTGCTCGTCGGGCACGGTGGTGCTGGGACGCGGGTGAGGGGTGAGGGCGTTACGCCCAGGGCGGTCAGAACCGCTGGTACATGATGTGCAGCCCCACGTATCCGTGCTTCGGGTGCTGGAAGCCCTCCTCCAACGTGGCGACGATCTCGAAGCCGAGCGATTTCCACAGCGCGACGGCGCCCGTGTTGGTCTCCACGACAGCGTTGAACTGCATCGCCCGGTAGCCCTCCCGCTTCGCCCACTCCAGCACGTGCGCGCCCAGGGCCCGGCCGACGCCCTTGCCGCTGCGGTCCGGGTCGACCATGAAGCTCGCCCCGGCGATGTGCGAGGCGCCACCCATGTGGTTCGGGTTCATCTTCGCCGAGCCCAGTACGGTGCCGTCGTCGTCCACGGCCACGACGGTGCGGCCGGGCGGTGGCAGCATCCAGGTCCGGCGGGCGGCGGGCTCGGCCATGTCGCGGGGGTAGGTGTAGGTCTCCCCCGCTTCGACGATGCGCCGGAAGAAGGGCCAGACGGCGGGCCAGTCGGACTCGGTGGCTGTTCGGATCTGCACAGGCCCAGCATGCGCGACACCGGCCCCGTACCGCCAGCGACTATCGCGGGGCGGGCCGGAAGACCGGAACGACCGGCTCCTGGGCGCTCCGGCCGCCCTCCGCCCGGAACGCGACCCGCAGCTCCATCCCCACCCGTAGCTCCTCGGACGGACAGTCGGTGATCTCCGTCATCATGCGCGGTCCTTCCGCGAGCTCCACCACGGCGGCGACATACGGGACGCGCGCCCCGAACGGCGGCAGATCGTTGCGGTGGACGACGGACCAGGTGTAGAGCGTCGCCCGCCCGCCGGCCTCCTCCCAGCCGACGTCCTCGCTCCAGCAGTACGGGCAGAACTCGCGCGGGTAGTGGTGCGCGGCGCCGCAGCCTGCCGCGTGACAGCGGCGCACCAGCAGCCGCCCCTCGGCCGCCGCCTGCCAGTACGGGGCGGTGAAGGCGTCGATGTCGGGCAGATCGAACCGCTGCTGTGCCGACGCTCCACTCATGGGCCCCCTCACTGGGCCGGACCAGACCGACCAGACCTGACGTCTCGTCAGTTGTAGGCGCTTCCGCGTACGCCCGCAAGAGCCGGTGCGCCGACCTAGGATTGTCGTCATGCCCATGTCCGACAGCGGCACACCTGTCCACATCGTCGGGGCCGGTCCGGGAGGACTGGCCACGGCCGCGGCCCTGCGGGAGCGCGGTATCAGCGCCGTCGTACTGGAGCGGACCGACGCGGTCGGCTCCTCCTGGCGCAGCCACTACGACCGGCTACGGCTGCACACCGCCCGGGTCCACTCCTCGCTGCCCGGCCTGCCCATCCCCCGCGCCTACGGACGCTGGGTCCGCCGGGCCGACCTGGTGCGCTACCTGGAGCAGTACGCGGCACACCACCGCATCGAGGTGGCCACCGGCGTCGAGGTGCACCGGCTGGAGCGGGCCGAGGACGAGGAGGGCGCACCGGGTCCGGAGGGAGCACAGGGCTCGCCGGGTGCGTACGAGGCGCAGGGCGCGCGATGGGTGCTGCACGCCAACGGGGGGCGGCGGCTGCTCGCACCCGCCGTGGTCGTGGCCACCGGCTACAACCACACCCCGTACCTGCCCGACTGGCCCGGTCGTGACGGTTTCACCGGCGAACTGCTGCACGCCTCCCGCTACCGCTCCCCCGCCCCCTACGCGGGCCGCGACGTACTCGTGGTGGGCGCGGGGAACACCGGCGCGGAGATCGCCGCGGATCTGGCGGAGGGCGGCGCCGGGCGCGTCCGCCTCGCCGTCCGGACACCCCCGCACATCCTGCGCCGCTCCACCCTGGGCTGGCCCTCGCAGCGCAGCGCGATTCTGTGCCGGAGGCTGCCGGTGCGGCTGGTGGACCGGATGGCGGCGCAGCTGACCAAGCTGTCCGTCCCCGACCTGGCCCCCTACGGGCTGCCGCGCCCCGACGCCGGCCTGTACACACGGGCACGCGAGGGCGCCATCCCGGTGCTGGACGCGGGGCTGGTGGAAGCGGTCCGGCAGGGGAAGGTCGAACCGGTGGCCGCCGTCGCCTCGTTCGAGGACGGCAAGGTGCGGCTGACGGACGGGGAAACGGTGTCCCCCGAGGTGGTCATCGCCGCGACCGGGTACCGACGCGGCCTGGAGGACCTGGTCGGCCATCTGGGCGTGCTCGACTCCCGGGGCGTGCCCCGCGTGCACGGTCGCCGCACCCATCCCGCCGCACCCGGCCTCTTCTTCACCGGATTCTCCAACCCCCTCAGCGGCGGTCTCCGCGAACTCGCCCTCGAAGCCCGGCGGACAGCCAGGGCGGTGGCCCGCTCGGCGGGCTGAGCCGGACACGCGGCAGCACGACCGCTCCGCCTTACCCGGGCGGCGATCCGGGCCCGCCGCAGGGTTCCTGACGCCCCGTCAATTCAGTAATCTGACAGAGCGTCAGTTCCTGCGAGGCGCCAGCCCCAGGTAGGCCACCACACGGGAGTGGGCGAGAGAAGATGCTCGGATCGACTCACGGGACCCTCACCATGACCCCTCGCTCCGCCCGGGTGCTGGCCTGCGGCGAGCGGGCCGGCGGCGGCACCGTGCACGGCAGGGCCGACGACACCGCCGTCGAACTCGACGTCAGCGGGCGTCCGCTGCACGCACCGGTGCCCGACCTGGACCGGTTCTTCCGCCCGGAGGCCGTGGCCGTCGTCGGCGCTTCGGACACCGAGGGGCGGGCCAACACGGGCATCACACGCCAATTACTGGCCTGGGCCGACCGGGTCGGCGCGCGGCTGCACCCCGTGCACCCCAGCCGTCGCGAGGTCTTCGGACTGCCCTGTGCCCCTACCGTCGCCGCACTGCCCGAGCCGGTGGACGTGGCCGTACTGCTCGTCGCGGACCCGCTGCCGGTCGTCCAGCAGCTCGCCGACACCAAGACCAGGTTCGCCGTCGCCTTCGCCTCCGGCTTCGCCGAGACGGGCGAGGAGGGCGCGGCGGCGCAGACCAGGCTCGCCGAGGCCGCCGCACGCTCCGGGGTCCGGCTGCTGGGGCCGAACACCAACCTCAACGCCTTCGAGCGCTTCCGCGACGATCTCGACGGGCCCGCCATCGCCCTGATCACACAGTCGGGCCACCAGGGGCGCCCGCTGTTCGCGTTGCAGGAGCTGGGCATCCGGCTCTCGCACTGGGCGCCGACCGGCAACGAGGCGGATCTGGAGACGGCCGACTTCCTCTCCTACTTCGCCACCCTGCCCGAGGTCGGGGCCGTCGCCGCGTATGTGGAAGGGCTCAAGGACGGCCGGGGCTTTCTGCTGGCGGCCGACCGTGCGGCACGCAACGGCGTCCCCGTCGTCGCCGTGAAGGTGGGCCGCACCCGGGCCGGTGCGCGTACCGCCGCCTCGCACACCGGGAAGCTGACCGGAGCGGACGCCACGGTCGACGCGGCGATGCGGCAGTTCGGCGTCATCCGCGTCGCCGGGCTGGACGAGCTGCAGGACACCGCCACACTGCTGGCCCGCGCCAGGCCACCGCGGGCCGAGGGAGTGGCCGTCTACGCCATATCCGGCGGCACCGGTGCCCACTTCGCCGACCTGGCCACCGCCGAGGGGCTGAGCCTGCCGACTCTCCCGGCGCGGAAGCAGGGCGAACTGCACCAGTGGATCCCGGAATACCTCTCCGTCGCCAACCCCGTCGACAACGGCGGCCACCCGGTGGGCGACTGGCGCGGCCGCAAGATCATCGACGCGATACTGGCCGACCCGGACGTCGGCGTTCTCATCTGCCCCATCACCGGGCCCTTCCCCCCGATGAGCGACAAACTGGCCCGCGACCTGGTGGCCGCGGCCGAGGAGACGGACAAGCTGGTCTGTGTCGTATGGGGCTCTCCCGTCGGCACCGAGGACGCCTACCGGCACACCCTGCTGGGCTCCTCGCGGGTGGTGACCTTCCGTACGTTCGGCAACTGCGTGCGGGCCGTCCGCGCCTACCTCGACCACCACCGCTTCAGCCGCGCCTACCGCTCCCCCTTCGACGAGGCGCCCCGCACCCCCTCCCCCTCGCTGCGCAAGGCGCGGGCGCTGCTGCACCCGGGCCGGCAGCTGAGCGAGCACGCGGGCAAGCAACTGCTGCGCGCCTACGGGATCCGTGTGCCGCGCGAGCAGCTGTGCACCAGCGCGGCAGGCGCGGTACGCGCGGCGGCACAGGTCGGCTACCCGGTCGTCATGAAGGCATCGGCGCCACAGCTGGCGCACAAGAGCGAATACGGTCTCGTCCGCCTCGGGCTGACCTCCGCCAGCCAGGTACGGGACACCTACCGCGAGCTGACGGAGATCGCCCGCGCCGAGGGCATCGAGCTGGAGGGCGTGCTGGTGTGCCAGCTGGTCGACCCGGGCGTGGAGATGGCCGTCGGTATCACGCAGGACGAGCTGTTCGGGCCGACGGTGACGGTGGGGCTGGGCGGCGTCCTGATCGAGGTGCTGCGGGACGTCGCCGTGCGGGTCCCGCCGTTCGGCGAGGACCAGGCGCGCGCGATGCTCGGCGAACTGCGGGGTGCTGCGCTGCTGCACGGCGTACGCGGCAGGCCGCCCGCCGACACCGACGCGCTGGTGGAGGTCGTGCTGCGGGTGCAGCGGATGGCGCTGGAGCTGGCCGCGAACGGCTCGGGGAACGGTGGTGGGCTGGCGGAGCTGGACATCAATCCGCTGGTCGTCCTGGAGCGCGGGCAGGGCGCGGTGGCACTCGACGCGCTGGCGGTCTGCCGCTGACCCCGCCGCGCACCGGCGCCGCCACCGCGCTGAACGAAGCCGCGTCGCTGAGCGAAACCACGTCGCTGAACGAAACCGCGTCCCTGAACGCAGCCGCATCGCTGATCGGAGCTGCATCGTGCCGTCCTTCCCCCGTGACACGTCCGCCGAGAAACCGCTCGCGGCCCCGGACGAGTCCCTGGAAAAAGTTGTAGCCCAGGCCACTGACAACGCCGTCTCGTGGATCGTCCTGGACCGCCCGCACGCGAGGAACGCGCTCACCTGGGAGCAGCGCGAGCGGCTCATCGCCCTGCTGGCCGACGCCTCGGCGGATCCGGGGGTGCGGGCCGTGGTGCTGACCGGGCGGGGACGCGGGTTCTGCGCTGGCGCGGACCTCAAGGGCACCCCCGGCGGCGAGCGCGTGGCGGGTGATGTGGCCCGTACCCTCGAACGGGGTGCGCAGCGGCTGGTCGCGGCCGTGCTGGACTGCGAGAAACCGGTGCTCGCCGCCGTCAACGGCACGGCGGCGGGGCTCGGCTGCCACCTCGCGCTCGCCTGCGATCTCGTACTGGCCGCGGAAGAGGCGTCGTTCACGGAGGTCTTCGTACGCCGCGGACTGGTCCCGGACGGTGGCGGGGCCTATCTGCTGCCCAGGCTGATCGGTCCGCAGCGGGCGAAGGAGCTGATGTTCTTCGGGGACGCGCTGTCCGCCGCGGATGCCGAGCGGCTCGGCCTGGTCAACCGGGTCGTGCCCGCCGAGGCGCTGGAAAGGACGGCGGGGGCCTGGGCCGAGCGGCTGGCGGCCGGGCCGACCCGCGCCCTGGCGCTGACCAAGCGGCTGGTCAACTCCTCCCTGGACGAGGGCCGCGCGGCTGCCTTCTGCGCCGAGGCGTGGGCGCAGGAGATCAACATGACCACCCGGGACGCACGGGAGGGCGTGGCCTCGTTCGTCGAGCGGCGCCCACCGGAGTTCGAGGGGCGGTAGCTGCGCCGTGGTTACGCTGGAGTTGCCGACGGGCGGGCGAACGGCGGCACAGGAACCGAACGATACTTCCGATCTGACGAGGCATCAGGTGGAATGAATCCATGATGGGACACGCTGGAATGGCAGCCACCGCGGTGCGCTATCTGCGCGCCGCAGGCGCACAGTCCGCCCATGCCACGGAGGGCACCGGGCGGGACGCACGGCACGGCACCGGGCCGGTGGCGGAGCCCGGCGCACTTCCGCGGCCCGACCTGCGCGCCGTACGCGAGAACGAGCGCGCCCCCGTCGACCCGGCCCACTTCCGGCGCGTGCTGGGCGGCTTCGCCTCCGGTGTGACGGTGGTGACCGCTTCGGCGGCCGAGGCGGAGGCGAGCCCCGCCGGGTTCGCCTGTCAGTCCTTCGCCTCCCTCTCGCTGGAGCCGCCCCTCGTCTCGTTCATGGTGGGCCGCACCTCCACCAGCTGGCCCCGCATCGCCCGCGCGGGCGTCTTCTGCGTGAACGTACTCGCGGCCGACCAGGGCGAGCTGTGCCGTGCCTTCGCGGTGAGCGGCGCCGACAAGTTCGCCGGGGTCTCCTACCGCCCGACGCCGGTCACGGGCTCTCCACTGCTGGAAGGCGTGGCGGCGTGGATCGACTGCGAGATCCACGCGGTGCACACCGGTGGCGACCACCTCATCGTCGTCGGCCGGGTGCGTGCGCTGGGAGCGGCCGAGGACGACCGCGAGCCGTTGGTCTTCCACCGGGGGCGCCTGGGCACCTTCACGCCCATGGACGCCGAGGGCTGAGGCCTGGCCCCGGCCGTCCGCCCAGGGGCGCGCTCACGCGGAGTGCACCTGCAGCCCCGTGCGGCCGGGGGCGAGCTCGGGGCGCAGCACCAGGTCGGCGTCGTAGTCGCCGCCCGCCTCGTACCGGAAGGGCAGCGGCGCGAGTGCGTCCAGATTGCGCAGCCGCTCGCGCAGTTCCTCCTGGCGCTCCTTGACGTCGGCCTCCGTCGAACGGTCGGCGCCGTAGACGACGAACGGCGGCAGCGCCGCCATGCCCGTGTACCAGAACGTGCCGTGGTGCACCGGGAAGAGCACGTCCTCGACGTACCCGTGGATGCCTCGTGGGCCGAAGCTGGAGGGCCGGGCCCCGACCGAGGTGACGACCATGGCGCGCTTGCCCGCCAGACCGCCGTCCCCGTAGCGGCGGGTGCGGCCCTCCGCGTCCTGCACGCCGAACGCGAAGCCCTGCACCAGCACCCGGTCGAACCAGCCCTTGAGGATGGCGGGCGGGCCGAACCACCACAGCGGGAAGTGGAAGACCAGGGTGTCGGCCCACTCGATCTTCTCCTGCTCGGCGCGGATGTCCCCGGAGAGCCCCCCGGTGCGGTACGCGTGCTCCTGCGCGTCCCCCACCAGCAACCGGTCCTCGGGCCGCTCCCGGGCGGGGAAGTCCGCACCGTCGACGACCGGCTTCCAGCTCATGGCGTACAGGTCGGACTCGCGTACCTGATGGCCGGCTTCCCGCAGTGCGGCGACCCCCGTGTCGCGCAGTGCGGCGTTGAGGGAACGGGCTTCCGGGTGGGCGAAAATCCACAGTGTCTTCATGCCACTGATCGTGTGCCCAAACGGACCGCGAAACGAGTGGCCGGACGGTCCACTAGTGCAAGATTCTGGCCAGCTACTCCGGCCGGGCCGGGTCCGGTGCCCCGCGCCGCACCACCAGCGCCATCAGTGCCGCCGTCGCACACAGCACCCCCGTACCGGTCCACGCCAGGTCGTACGTCCCCGTGGCGTCCCGTACGAGCCCCGCCAGGAAGGCGATCAGCGAGGCACCGGCCTGGTGCGAGGCGAGCACCCAGCCGAAGACGACCGCACCGTCCGTCCCGAAGTGCTCCCGGCACAGCGCCATCGTGGGCGGCACGGTGGCCACCCAGTCGAGCCCGTAGAAGACGATGAAGAAGAGCATCGGCGGCTGCACACTCGCGGCGAACAGCATCGGCAGCACCAGCAGCGACAGCCCGCGCAGCCCGTAGTAGACGGCCAGCAGCCGCCGCGCGTCGAACCGGTCGGTCAGCCAGCCGGAACAGACCGTGCCCACCAGGTCGAGCACCCCGATGGCGGCCAGCAGGGAGGCGGCGACGGGAACGGCCATCCCGTGGTCGTGCGCGGCGGGCACGAAGTGCGTGCTCATCAGTCCGTTGGAGGAGGCGCCGCAGATCGCGAAAGTTCCGGCCAGCAGCCAGAAGACCCGGGTACGGGCGGCGTCCCGCAGCACCGACAGAGTGCGCCGCAGCGCGCCTGTCACATCCGCCTCGGGCCTCGTGTAGTCCGCCCCCGCACCGTACGGGCGCAGCCCCACGTCCTCGGGGCGGTCCCGCAGCAGCCACACCACCAGCGGCACCACGGCGAGCGCGGCGCAGCACACCACCAGCGAGGCGGTACGCCAGCCGGGCCCCTCCACCAGCAGCGCCACCAGGGGGAGGAAGACCAGCTGCCCGGTGGCGCTGCCGGCCGTCAGGATGCCGCTGACCAGGCCGCGCCGGGCGACGAACCAACGGTTGGCCACCGTGGCGGCGAAAGCGAGCGCCATGGAGCCCGAGCCGATGCCCACCAGCAGCCCCCAGCAGAGCACCAGTTGCCACTCGCTGGTCATGAAGACGGTCAGGCCGCTGCCCGCCGAGATCAACAGCAGCGCCACCGTGACGATCTGGCGTATCCCGTAGCGCTCCATCAGTGCCGAGGCGAACGGAGCGGTGAGTCCGTACAGCAGCACGTTCAGCCCGACGGCGAGCGAGATGGTGCCGTGCGACCAGCCGAACTCCTGGTGCAGCGGCTCGATGAAGACGCTGGGTGTCGCCCGGAAGCCGGCCGCCCCCACCAGCGCGACGAAGCACACCAGGGCGACCCACCAGGCGCGGTGCACCCGCGGTGCGGCCCGGCGCGCCGTCGCGGAGGACGCTTCGGCGGACTGCGGCTCTTGGCAGCTCGCGCCGTCCCTTCCGGAAGGCTGCGGGGAGAGGGTCTCTGTCACGCGGATCATCCTGCGGTGCGGTGCCGGGCGGAGCGAGTGGCTTGAAGGCCACCATGTGCGAGGATCGGGCCATGGCCGTTTTCACCCGCCCCGGGCTGCACAGGGTCGCCGTCCTGGTGCGGCACGGTCTGCTGCCGATCGAGCTGGGCATCCCGCACGCCCTGATGGGCAGGGCCCGGTCGGCCACCGGCGAGCCGCTGTACGAGGTCATCACCTGCGCCGTCACACCTGGTGCGATCCGCACGGAGGGCGACTTCACGGTCAACGTGGAGCACGGCACCGAGGCGCTGGCCGAGGCGGACACCGTGATCGTCCCGGCCGCGCACGACCGGGACGAACCCTACGACCGGGGCGCCATGGGCCCCGGGCTCGGCGCCGCCTTCGCGCGCATCCGTCCCGGCGCACGGGTCGCGTCCATCTGCACGGGCGCCTTCGTACTGGCCGCCGCCGGACTGCTGGACGGCAAACGGGCCACCACCCACTGGCGGGCCACTGAGCGCTTCCAGCGCCTCTTCCCGAGCGTCCGGCTCGACTCGGACGTGCTCTACGTCGACGAGGGGTCCGTCCTCACCTCGGCGGGCATCGCCTCCGGCGTCGACCTGTGTCTGCACATGATCCGCCGGGACCACGGCGCGGCCGTCGCCAACGCGGTCGCCCGGACCACTGTCGTACCGCCGCACCGCGACGGCGGGCAGGCCCAGTTCATCCGCCGCCCCGTCCCCGAGCCCAGCCGCTCCTCCACCGGGGCCGCCCGCGCCTGGGCCCTGCGCCACCTCGACCGCCCCCTGACCCTGCGCGAACTGGCCGAACGCGAGTCGATGAGCGTCCGCACCTTCACCCGCCGCTTCCGCGAAGAGGTCGGGGTGAGCCCTCAGCAGTGGCTCACCCAGCAGCGCATCGAACGCGTCCGCCAGTTGCTGGAGGAGAGCGATCTGTCCGTCGAGCAGATCGCCGCCCGCGCCGGATTCGGCTCCGCGTCGACCCTGCGGATGCACTTCCAGGCGGTCCTGGGTGTCTCACCGAGCGCCTACCGCCGTACGTTCCGCGCGGACAGCGCGGCGGGGGCGAACGGCGACCCGCCACGGACGCCGGCATGAGCGCGGAAAGAGGGTCGGTGACGGCGCGGACGAAGGAGTCGGAGATGGCCGGCAGGGCGAGGGTTTTCGTGCATCCAGGACGGCACCGGGTCGCGGTACTGGTCAGGCACGGAGTGATTCCGATGGAGCTCGGCCTGGTGCACCAGGTGTTCGGCCGCGCGGCGACTCCGGAGGGAGAGCCGCTGTACGAGGTGATCACCTGTGCCGTCGATCCGGGAGCTGTCCGCACGGACGCCGATTTCCCCATCCATGTCGGCCACGGCACCGAGGCGCTGGCGGAGGCCGACACAGTGGTCGTTCCGGCCACCCACGAGCCGGACGAGACGGAGACCGAGGGCACCCTGCCCGAAACGCTCCGGCAGGCGCTCGCCCGGATCCGTCCCGGCGCACGGGTCGCGTCCATCTGCACGGGTGCCTTCGTACTGGCCGCCGCCGGACTGCTGGACGGCAAGCGGGCGACGACGCACTGGATGTCCACCGACAGCTTCCGCGCGCTGTATCCGGCCGTGCGGCTGGACCCCGACGTGCTCTACGTGGACGAGGGCGCCGTCCTCACCTCCGCGGGCGAGGCAGCCGGGATCGACCTGTGTCTGCACATCGTGCGGGAGGACCACGGCGCGGCCGTCGCCAACGCGGTGGCACGGCGCACTGTCGTACCGCCGCACCGCGACGGCGGGCAGGCCCAGTTCATCCGCCGCCCCGTCCCCGAGCCCAGGCTCTCCTCCACCGGGGCCGCCCGCGCCTGGGCCCTGCGCCACCTCGACCGCCCCCTGACCCTGCGCGAGCTGGCCGAACGCGAGTCGATGAGCGTCCGCACCTTCACCCGCCGCTTCCGCGAAGAGGTCGGCGACACCCCGCTGCGCTGGCTCAACCAGCAGCGCATCGAACGGGCGCGCCACCTGCTGGAGGAGACGGATCTGCCCGTTGAACGCATCGCCGCCCAGGCCGGCTTCGGTACGCCGGCCTCCCTGCGCCAGCACTTCCAGGCGGCCCTCGGTGTCTCCCCCCGCGCCTACCGCCGCACGTTCCGCGCGGAGGCCCAGGGCGCGGCAGCATAGGGATACGGACGGCAGACAGGCCGATCCGCGCCGCCGAGCGCGGCGTCCGACAACCGCCAGCCTTTACGCCGCCCCGCGAGCGACGCTGTCGGCATGACACACCACGCTTCTTCCCCGCCGCCGGACCAGGCGGTCTCCTCCCCGATGGACCCGGAGGCGGTGCTCACCGGCATGTACGCGGCCGAGGTGGAGTATCTGGCCGCAGGCGGTCCGGGGACGGCGCCGTTCGCCCCGCTCGCCCCCTTCTTCGCTCCCGATGTCGTCCTCCACCAGGCCGCCGGGCTGCCCTACGGCGGCACCTGGCACGGCCACGCGGGCATGGAGCGGTTCTTCCTCGAGATGAGCCGCGTCTGGGAGTCGTTCGACATCACGGACCAGGAATTCCTTGCCACTGGCGCGACGATGGTCGTACTCAGCCGAATCCACGCACGCGCACGTGCCACCGGTCGGGAGGTCGTGTTCCCCATCCTGCAAACGATCAACGTCAGGGACGGGCGGATCGCCGAAGTCCGTCCGTTCTACTGGGACACTGCGGCAATTGCGTCAGCGTGCACTCCATCGGCGGCCTGATCGAGCTCGCCGCCTAGGACTTGTCCGGTCGATCATGTGCGGAGCCAGATGAACAGGGCTGCTGCTGTGGCGGTGCCGAGGAAGACGTATCCGCGCTTCTCGTAGCGGGTGGCGACTGCCCGGGACTGCTTCAGCCTGTTGATCGCCCGTTCGACGGTGTTGCGCTTCTTGTAGCGGTCTTCGTCGAAGCCGGGCGGTCGACCACCGCGTGAGCCTTTGCGCAGGC
>NZ_JAGPXJ010000149.1:0-10898 GCF_018070605.1 Streptomyces sp. B15 | reverse complement strand
GGTGGGAACGGCACCTACGGGCGGTCCGTCGCCCTGCTGCTGCTCGTCGGCTGGGCGCTCGCCGCGGTGGCGGCGGGTACGGCCGTGCTGCGGCGCCGGGACGCCTGACGGCCGCGTCGTCACGGGGGGCCGGCGGCTAGCGGGTTGCCGACAGCCGCGCCGAGGCCCCCCGTTCGGCGCGTACGGCCAGGGTGTTGCCGGCCACCTCCGCCGGGCCGTCCGCCAGGCCCTTGCCCCGCGCCCGCAGGCGGGTGACGCTCTCGTCCGCCGCGGCCAGCACGTACCAGTGGCCCCGGGTGGACTTCCACAGCAGCCCGGTGAGCACATCCCTCTCGCGCGGGCCGCAGGCGCGGGAGTCCTCCGCACGGGAGGTGACGGCCCCCGGGCGTCCGGGCGGGGCCGGCGGCTGGAACTGCGTCATCACCCTGGCCCCCGTACCCCGCCAGGTACCGGCCCGTGTACACACCCACGCCGCCTCGCCGTCCCCGTCCGGCAACCGCTGCCGGGCGAACTGCCAGGAGTTGACGGTCTTGACCCCTTGGTCGAGCACCGCGGGCAGGTGGCAGGCCGTACGTGCCAGCCGTTCGCGGGCCGCGGCGCCGGTGGCGGGCTCGCGGACGGTGCCGTCCGTCAGCCGCGCCGGGGTCAGCTCGCCCAGGTCCGTGTACAGCTGCGCGGCGGGCGCCGCCCCCGGGCTGCCGGTCAGCGCCAGTCCCGGCCAGCTCTCGCAGTGGTGCGGCTGCGTGACCGGGAGGGGTACCGGCCCGGTCACCCCGTCCTCGCCGCGGGAGAGCTCACGGCCCGCCACGTCCGCCGGGTCGAGGAGGTCCACCTCGGCGGCGCGCCGGATCCACGGCGCCGTCAAATAGCGCACCTCGCCCTCCTTCCGGGAGACGGTCAGTGCCCCCGAAGCCGCCGTCTCCGCACCCGCCGTACGGGACAGCTCCAGCGACACCCCGTCCTTGGCCGCGGCCGAACCGTCGTCGGGGTCCAGGGGTTCGGCGTACCGTGCCACCCGCAGCCCGTCGTACAGCAGCACCACGGCGGCACCCTCCAGCCGTCCCGCGTACAGCAGTTGGGGCGGCCCCGGCGGCGGTCCCTCGGGGGTGCCGGGCGCCGCACTGACCCGTACGTCGGCGCGCGGCCGGGCCCAGGTGACCAGCGCCCGGCGCAGCAACGATTCATCGCGGGTGAGGGCGCCGCGGGCCGGCCATGCGGCGAAGTCCACACGGGAGGCCCGACGCCAGGTGCCGGGCGGCACCCGGACCAGCGCGTCCGGATCGAGGGCGCGCTCCCCGTCGGTGCCCCGCACCAGCGGCGGGCGGGCGGCGGCGTCCGGCCCCCAGGTGTCGCCGGGCACCCCCAGCATCCCGCCGCACACCAGCGCGGCGAGGACCGCCGTGCCTGCCACCCGCCGCCGGCGGCGCCGCCGCACCACGTCGAGGGGGTGGGGTTCCCGCGTCCCGCACAGGAGGCACGGCATCTCGGGGCTGTCCGGGCTGTTCGGGCTGTCCGGGCTGTTCGGGCTGTCCGGAGGGGGCCGGCCGGCCGGTCCCGTGCGGGCTTGCGCGAGGGCGGCGTCCGGGTCCCGGACGTGGGCGGCCCGTAGCAGCCGCCGGATGTCCGGGTCCGCCATCGACTCCAGATGCCGCAGCGCGTACGCGGCACGGGCCGGGGCTCCGCCCCCCGGGCGGGCCAGTGCCGCACGCAGCACCCGAAGCCGCAGCCAGACATACGCCGGGTCCTCGTCCTGTGCGCCTTCCGGCTGCTGTCGCGTTCCCGGTCGCGCCTGCGGCCGGGGCAGCGCCGCCGTCGACGTGCACCGTCGGGGGAGTGCCTCACGGGTCAGCGCGTGCGCCCTGCGGGGGGTGTCGGCCAGCACGCAGTGCGCGAGCCGGACGAGTCTTCCGTAGTGCTCGACGAGGGCGAGTTCGGCCTGCTCGACGTCCAGGGTCCCCTCACTCACACCCCTCAGAACGAGGCGGGGCGGCACCGGGTCACCCCGCGGCGCCGGTGGCGAGCGGCGACAAGCGCTCAGGCGAGGGGGGCGGGGACTTCGAGGGTGGCCATGGTGGGGCCGCCGGACGGGCTGCTCAGCGCCAGGACGCCGTCGAACTGGGCGAGGCGGCGCTGGACGCCCTGCAGCCCGGAGCCCGCGTCGAGGGAGGCACCGCCCTTGCCGTCGTCCGTGACCGTGACCCGGATCCTGGAGTCGCCCCCGGCGGATTCGTCGGCGACGTACAGCACGTCGAGCCACACCTTCGTCGGCTCCGCGTGTTTGGCGGCGTTGGTCAGCAGCTCACTGACGGCGAAGTACACGGCCGTCTCCACGGGCTCGTCGAACCGGCCAGGCAGTTCGATGTCCTCCTCCACGGGGACCGGCATCCGCAGCGCCAGCGCGCGCAGCGCGTCGGGCAGGCCGCGTTCGGCGAGTACGGGTGGGTGGATGCCGCGTACCAGGTCGCGTAGTTCGGTGAGTGCCTCGGCGGAGTTCTCCCTCGCCTGGGCGATCATCTGCTTGGCCTTGGCCGGATCGTGTTCGATCAGGGCTTCGATGGTGCCCAGGCTCATTCCCATGGCGACCAGCCGGGCCTGCGCGCCGTCGTGCAGATCCCGCTCGATACGGCGCAACTCCGCGGCCGAACTGTCCACCGCGTCATGCCGCGTCTCGTACAACTGCTCCACCCGCTGCGTCAGCAGCATCTCGCGGGTGGGCTCCAGCATCGCCTTGGTCAGCTGGTGGTTGATCGGCAGCATCGGCGGCAGCAGCGCGGTGACGAAGCCGGCCGTCATATCGGCCGGCAGCCACGCCATGTCCCGCCAGGTGGCGGGGTCCTTGAGCAGCAGCGTGCAGCGTTCGACCTGGCCGACGATGCCGCTGTGCGGCCGGCGCGGCAGGGGGCGGTACGGCTCGGGCACCTCCAGTCCGCCCCACTCGCGGACCAGCCGGCGCCGTTGGTTGGCGTACCAGCGGACGGCCTGCTGGGTGGGCGGCGTGGTGACGACGCCCACCCCGATCGGCAGCAGCACGATCGAGACGAGGGAGAGCGTGAACAGCAGGATGGACAGGGGCAGGGTGACGACCGCGAGCGCGGGTCCCCGGACGAGCGCCAGCATCAGCTCGTGCGTCTGTACCGCGGCCCGCGGCCTGTCCTCCGTCACGTCTTCCGTGTCCTCCACGCGTTCCCCACCCTGGCTCCCCCCCCCGTCCGCCCTACCCGGTCCGCCAGTCCGCGAACTCGACGAGGGCACGATCGCCGCTGCCGCCGTTGGTCGCCGACATGAACAGTCCGGTGTCCTGCTTGCCTGACGCGCCGGGAGCCTCGACGGTTGAGACCGTACGCCACGACCTCCCGTCGTCGGTGGACAGCTCCCCCTTGTAGGAGGCGCCGGCCCGGGAGAGCCGCAGCAGGACCGGGGCCTTGACCCCGGAGGCCGCCCGGTAGGTGTCCAGGGTCCCGTCGCCGTTGCTGTCGTACGACAGCACGACGCCGTTGCCGGGGGTGAGGGCGAGATTGACGAACCCGGCGGAGCCCGGCGCGGAGAGGTCGTTGCGGACGACGATGCCCGCGCGGGCCCACGGTCCGCTGTTCTCCTGGGAGACGACCTTCACCGTCACCGTGCCGCCGTCGGCCAGCGCCCGCGCCCGGTAGACGGTGCCGAACTCGGCGGTGGCCTTCCACAGGTCCGCACCGGCGCCGTCGATCGCCCAGCGGCCGTCGAGGTGCCCGAAGACGGCCTCGTTGGTCGTCGCCGTCCGTACGCCGTCCGGCAGCGGGCCGGCACGGTAGATCCGGCCGTCCTGGCCGATGGTCACCCGCTCCTGGCCCTCGGGTCCGTTCTCCACCTCCACCGTGTACTCCAGCGGCTCCAGCGGCTCGGCCAGTGGCCGGTCGGCAGTGGTGTACCGCCAGCGCACGGTCGCCATGCCGCCGGGGCTGACGGCCCGGTGCGAGGTGGGGTCCTGAGCCCGGGCACCGTCCAGGCCGCGCAGCGCGAGGTCGACGGCGCCGGTGGGGCACAGCCCGTTCTCGTTGCGGAAGACCGCCCGTACGGTGCTGGCCTTGCCGGGCGCGACGGCGCGCGGCTCGGCGGAGACCTTCAGCGAGCCCTGGTAGGGCGCCTTGACCAGGACGTCACGGACCCGGGTGGCGGTGGTGTACGGGTCGGCGGCCGGCCGGGTGGGGTAGTCGTTCCGCTGCTTGGTCCAGGGCTCCTCCTCGGCGTACCAGTCGAACTTCTTCGGTGCCCGCCGCTGTTCGAGCGCGTCCTGCAGATCGTCGAGGTACGCCTTCCACTGCGGCAGGTGGAAGTCCCGGATCAGGCCCTGCCAGTCGCGGTTGGCGTAGTTGGCCAGCCGGCCGCCGTCGGCCGTGGGGCGGTCGGCCCAGGTGGTGACCAGCACCCGGGCCGTCCGCTCCAGCTGGGCGCGCTCCGGCGCCGAGGCGGCCGAACCGCGGGCCGCCGCCAGCCAGGGGCCCAGCAGGAAGGCGCGGTGGCCGCCGGACATGTCGTCGGCCAGCTCCATCAGCTTCAGCCACAGCGCGGCCAGCTTCTTGAAGGTGGCCACGTCCTTCTTCTTGTATGCGGCCTGCAGCTGCGGGATGAGCGACCAGGAGCGGTTGGCGAGGACCTGGCGGCCGGTGTCGGTCAGGTCGTAGCGGTAGGCGTCGGTCCCGCGCAGCCGCGCGTCCACGCCCAGCAGCGCGTCGAACGCGGCGTCGAAGGCGGGCAGGTCGAAGGCGGGTGTGTGGGTGGCGTAGTAGGCGCCGGAGCGGGCCGTGAGGCTGGGGCGGGCCGCGAAGACGCTGTCGTGCGGCCGGCCGTCCTTGCTGCTGATGCGGTACGCGGTCTCCCGCAGCGCCGTCATCGCCTTCTTGGCCTTGGCGTCGGCGGCCCCGTACCGGATCTTCGCCCAACCGTCGAACCAGGTGCCGCGGTCGACCGCCTGCTGCCGCCACGCCAGTTCGCTGAACAGCTCCAGTGCCGCCGCGTCGCGGTGGGTGGCCTCGGGCATGTAGCAGGTACCGGTCAGCTTGCTGCCCCGCTTGTCGCGCCAGGCGGTGAAGCGCTCCGTCCACATGTGCGTCTTGGCGCCCATGGTGGTGCGCCCGCCGAAGTTGGGGATGGTGCCGAACGCGTACGGCACCCCGCCCCAGTCCTTCTCCCGGTCGGTGACCCGGTCCAGGTCCGAGAGGCCGTCGACGATCAGCATCTTGTCCTTGGCGGCCAGCCCGTCGAGCAGGTCGCGGCGCGGGTTCTCCTGCCAGCCGAGAATCACCCAGGTGGCGCCGGGCCGTGCGGTGTGCAGGGCCTTCTCCACGGCCCGCGCCGCCTCGGGCACCGGCACGTCACCGGGGTCGCCGCCCTCGTGCAGCAGGTCCATCTTGAAGTGGTCGACCGCGCCGAACAGTTCCCGCTGGTGCTTGTAGAAGGAGGCCGCGACCTTGCGGAAGACCGCCGTACGCGGGTCCAGCCAGGGCGGCCTGGCCAGCCCGCTCCACTTGCCCTGCGGCACGGTCCGGCCGCCCTTGTTGCGCTTGGCGAAGTCGGCGGGGACGGTGCCGAAGTAGCCCGGCAGCACGGGTTTCATCCCCAGCTCGCGCATCCGGCCCACGATGCGCTTGCCCAGGGCCGTGCGCCGATTCAGCAGCTCGGTGGTGATGGGGCCGCCGTACTCGGCCATGTTCTGCAGCAGCCACCACGGCTGGTGGGTCGGCGCCGGGATCCAGGATCGGGCCTCCTGGTCGCTGTAGCCGAAGTCGCGGAGCATCCGGTGGTAGACGGCTTCCTGGCCCGCGGTGACCAGCACCTCGTTGAAACCGTGCAGCGCGAGGACGTCCAAGAAGCGCTCCCAGTGTCCCCAGTCGGCGTACGGGGCCGTGTAGCCGTCGTGGGTGTCGTTGAGCGCGAACCGGTTGGCCACCGTGGCCCGCTGCGCGTGCTGTTTCCGGGGCGCGGGCAGCGTCTTGGGCAGCTCAAGCTGACTGCCGGCCCAGGAGATATGGGCGTCGCAGCTGTACTTGAGGTACCAGTGCACGCCCGTCAGCAGCGCCACAGGCCCGGTGCCGGCGACCCGGATGCGGCCTGCCCGGCCGGTGACCTTGAAGCGTTCGGGGCCGCTGATCTGCTGGAGCGTGATCTGGTCGGCGTGCTGGGGGAGCAGCCGCTTGAGCGCCGCCCGCGCGGCGTCGGTGGCGGGCGCCTTCGCCCCGGAGGTGGTCGGTGCTTCCTGTAGTCCGCCCGTTCGGTCCGCTGCCATGGCGGGGAGATACCCGTTGCCCAGCGCGAGACCCGCGCCGAGTGCCCCTGTTGTGCCCAGTACGGCGCGCCTGTTGAGGGGGGAGCGCGCGGGGGGAACCGGGCGCGGATCGGACTGACCGGATTTGTCGTATCTTTCACGCTCGCTGATCGGCTCGTGCATGGGGGTGCCTCCAGGTGACGGATGTCCTGCCGGATGTCCTGCCGTAGGTGGCCCGTATGGGGCCCGTATGTGACCAAAGACACGTACGGGGAGGCACGGTAACGAAGCGGTCAGCCTCGGTCGAGGTAGGCGAGCACGGCGAGTACCCGTCTGTTGTCGTCGTCCGAGGGCGGCAGCCCGAGCTTTCCGAAGATGTTGGAGGTGTGCTTGGCGACGGCCCGCTCGGTGACGAACAGCTGCCCCGCGATGGCCGCGTTCGACCTGCCCTGCGCCATCAGCTCCATGACCTCCTTCTCCCGGGAGGTCAGACCGGCCATCGGCTCGTCCTGCGCACGTCGCGTCAACAACTGCTGGATGACCTGCGGGTCCATCGCCGTACCCCCCGCGGACACCCGGCGTACGGCGTCCACGAACTGGTCCGCGTCGAAGACCCGGTCCTTGAGGAGGTACCCCACCCCGCCGTTCCCGTCCGCCAGCAGCTCACGTGCGTACAGTTGCTCGACGTGCTGCGAGAGCACCAGCACCGGCAGCCCCGGCCGCTTGCGGCGGGCCTCCAGTGCGCACTGCAGGCCCTCGTCGGTGAACGAGGGCGGCAGCCGTACGTCCACCACCGCCACGTCCGGCTCCAGCTCCTGCAGCGCCCGGCTCAGCTCCGGCCCGTTGTCGACCGCGGCGGCGATCTCGAAGTCGAACGCCTCCAGCATCCGTACGAGTCCGTCCCGGAGCAGGAAAAGATCCTCGGCGATCACGACACGCACGGAAGACTCCAAAATCGCAGCGGGTTGAGCCGGATGGCGGCAGGGCGCCATGAATCTATCGGTGAATCTACCGGCCCGCGCCCTCGTCCAGGGCGGTGACGATCGCCGCGGGGCGACCCTCTCCCCGCCTCCGGCCGTCAGGCGCTCCCACGCGTGCGAGGCCGAGCCCGTCCAGGTAGTCGCGGACATGGACGAGACGGCCGTCGCGCACCCGCAGCACCAGCAGCCCAGCGAGGCGGAACGGGCGGCTCCCGGGCTCCAGCGTCCCGGCCACCGTGTGCTCGGCGGTCAGCACCTCCGGGTCCGTGCTCCGGTGCACCACGACGTCGTGGATCTCCGTCACCCGGGCCCCGCCGCCGTCCCACAGCGCGCGGTGGCCCGCACGGATCTCCTCCCGCCCGGTGAAGCGGCCCGGCAGTCCCGGAACGGCGAACGGGAACTCGTGCACGCCGTCGACGGCGTACAGGCCGGCCAGCGCGTCGGCGTCCGACTCCAGCATCGCCCGGTGGTAGCGGGCGAGGAGCTCGTGCGGGTCCGGCGGGTGCGCCCGGCCCTGGATGAGATCCCATCGGTTGCCGTACGGATCCTGGAAGACGGCGACCGTTCCGTACGGCTCCTCGCGGGGGACCTCCTCGAAGTGGACGCCTGCCGCGGTGAGACGGGCGTGCTCGGCGGCGAAGTCCAGGGTCCGCAGGAAGAATCCCACCCGTCCGCCTGTCTGGTCCCCGACCCGGCCCCGCTGCGCCGGGTTCGCGGCGCGGGCCAGCAGCAGACCCGTACCGCCCGGCGCGGGCGGCTCCACCACGACCCACCGCTTGTGCGCGTCGAGACGGGTGTCCTCGCGTACGGCGAAGCCGAGGACGTCGACGTAGAACGCCAGGGCGTCGTCGTACTCCTCCACCAGGAGCGTGACCAGGTCGATCCGGTTCATCCCGGGTGTCCTCTCCGAACGTTGTCCCTGGGGAGGGGCTCCCCGTCCAGCCCGGCCGGCACGGGGAGCACCTTGGCGCGACAGGTGCGGCGGATCAGCCGATGACGTCGCGTATCCAGTCGCGGTGTTCCGCGACGCTGGGGTAGATGTCGGGCGTGGTGCCGCAGTCCCCCACGGCCCGGCTGGTGAGACCGGACAGCTGCCAGCGGCCGTTCACCTTCATCAGTGCGGGAGCCCCCGAGTCACCGCCGCAGGTACCGGCGTTGCCGTCCGGGTTGCCGGTGCAGAAGTCTCCCTCCCGGATGCCCCAGGCGTCCCCGTCCGCCTCGCCGGAGGCGCACTCGGGGGTGTCGGGAGCCAGCACCGGCAGCTCGACCTCGCGGTGCCTGACGGGCAGCTGCGAGGGGTCGTTGCCCGTCGCCTTGGTGTAGCCCCACCCTGTCGCCTTGACGGTCTCTCCGGCGGCGGGAGTGCGGGACGCCAGCGGCGCGGGCTTCTTCGAGACCGTGGAGGACAGCTTTATGAGCGCCAGGTCGTGGGCGCTCCCCTCGTCCTCGTACGCCTGGTAGCCCGGATGGACGACGAACTTGTCGACCTGGGCCACCTCGCCGCCCCGGGTGCGGTCCAGTGAGCCGACCCGCACGTGGTACGGCTTCGGGTCGTTCACCCCGGCCGCGGTGGTGACGCAGTGCGCCGCCGTCAGCACCCAGTCGGCCGCCACGAGGGTGCCGCCGCAGTAGTGGCCGTCGGGGTCGTCGCCGCGCTGCTTCTGCAGGGAGACGATGAACGAGTAGTTCTCGGTGGACTCCTCACCACCGATGATCTTCGTCTGGTATCCCGAGTCCCCGGCCGTGCCCGACTGCGGAGCCGCGTACGCGACCGTGCCCGCCGCGGCGAGACCCAGCGAGAGGGCCGAGACGCACGCCGCGCGCGCGGCCCTTCCGGTGCTCCGAACCGTGCGGCGCGCGAGGTTGCTTCCGAGGTTGTCCTGGCTGGTCTTGATGAGCCTGTCCTTTCTCTTCGTTTCCCCGGCGCCAGGGCAGGCGCCGGGGCCTTGCTCTGTCGGGCGGCGGCCGCCGACCCTCCCCGCTGCGTCATCGGACACCTCACCAGATGACACACGCATCCCCTCGTGACCTGCGACGCGCCCATCCCACCTTCTCAACTCCCTTTGTGTCCACGGCTTTCGGGAATACCGGGAGGGTCGCGAGGCCGGGGAGACGGGGGAGATCAGGGAAGGAGACGTGGGAGGGCCCGCCGACCCGCGGGTGCGCCCGGGTAGCGGTCGGGATAAGGTGCGGCGACCGGCAACGGATGTTCGAGCGACGCGGTGACACAGGGAGGTGAGACGCATTTCCGCTCCGGCAGACAACGCGCTCTCGCCTTGCGGCGTGCGGCCCCGCACCAGGTAGCGGAGACCGGCGCAGGCGACGGGAGCGTTCCAGCACTGGAAGGGCTTCCATGCACCACCCCACCCACTCCACCACCCCTGCCTCTCACCCCTCCCGCCCCTCTTCTCCCTCCCATCCCTTCTCTCCCGACGACCTGGTCGAGCAGCTCCGCGCGGCGGGCTGCGTCTTCGCCGAGGACGAGGCCCGGCTGCTGTGCGAGACGGCGAGCGGACCGGCCCAGCTGCGGGAGATGACCGCCCGGCGCGTCGCCGGGCACCCCCTCGAACACGTACTGGGCTGGGCTCAGTTCGCGGGCCTGCGGATCGCCGTCGACCCCGGCGTCTTCGTGCCCCGCCGCCGTACCGAGTTCCTGGTACGGCGCGCAGCCGCGTCGGCTCCGGCCGAGGGGAATTTGGTCCTCGTCGACCTGTGCTGCGGTACGGGCGCGGTCGGCGCGGCCCTGCTCGCCGCCCTGGGAGGGCGCGGCGAACTCCATGCGGCGGACCTCGACCCGGCCGCCGTACGGTGCGCCAGACGCAACCTCGCCGACAACGGCGGCCATGTCCACGAGGGCGATCTGTTCGAGGCGCTGCCCGACCGGTTGCGGGGCCGGATCGACGTGCTGACGGCCAACGTGCCCTACGTCCCCACCGCTGACATACCACTCCTCCCGTCCGAGGCCCGCGAGCACGAGCCGCGGCCCGCGCTCGACGGCGGGCCCGACGGCCTGGCCCTGCTGCGCCGCGTCGCCGCCGAAGCGGCAGGCTGGCTCGCCCCCGGCGGCATCCTGCTGACGGAGACCAGCTCCCACCAGGCCGAACCCGCCGCCGGCATCCTGTCGGCCGCGGGCTTCGCCGTCACCGTCACCACCGACCCCGAGCTGTGGGCCACCACCCTGACCGCCCGGAACCCCTGAGGCGCGGGAAGCACACAGGCCGCAGCGGCGTTGGGGCGAGCATGTTGATCGGTGAGCTGGCGCAGCGTACGGGTGCGAGCCGACGCTCGCTCCGCTACTACGAACAGCAGGGACTGCTCGTGTCCAGGCGGACGGCCAAAGGGTGGCGCGCGTACGACGAGAGCGCCGTCAACCGGGTCCGCAACGTCAGGGAACTGCTCGCGGCGGGCCTCGGTACCGAGGACATCGTCCAGGTGGCGCCCTGCCTGGACATGAAGACCGAGGAGTTCATGGCCTGCCAGGACAGCCCCGCGGAGACCCTGGCGATGTACGAGCGACGGCTGGCCGCGGTGGAGGAGAAGGCGGCCGAGCTGGACCGGTACCGCTCCCGGCTGGTCGCCCGTATCGCCCGGCTCCGCGCCGCCGATCCGGCCACCTCGCTGGGCGAGGTCCTGCGCCGCGCGGAGGAGTCGGAGGCGGGCCGGGGCCGCTGAGCCCC
>NZ_JAGPXJ010000148.1:0-10910 GCF_018070605.1 Streptomyces sp. B15 | reverse complement strand
GCCCCCCTCCCTCGGGTGAGTGACGGCAGCCGCGGGTGCGGAAGCGGTTGGCGGTCACCTTCCCCGGCCCCTGGCCTGGGTCGGTACCCCAAGCGCAGCGCTGGAGGCCGCCGGTCGCGGTGGCACTGGCAAGAGCTGTAGCGATGCAAGCTGGGCAAGCTGAGTGTCATCGAGGTAACCGGCCGCCCGTGGCGGTGTCGCCACGGGCCGTGTGTCCCGGAAACCTAGCGAGGAGCACCGCTGACCGGAAGAGTCTGTCCAGAATCCGGTCTCCGCCTGACCGCCTTCACCACAAAAATCCCGAAGGTGCGGACTCGAAATTCTTTTCGCCCGGCTATTTCATCCGGGTGGCCCACTCCCGCACTTTCGCGATGCGTGCCTCGATCTGGCTCGCGGTCGCCTCCGCGCTGGGCGGCCCCCCGCACACCCGGCGCAGCTCGTTGTGCACGACACCGTGCGGCTTGCCGCTTTGGTGCACATAGGCGCCGACCAGGCTGTTGAGCTGCTTGCGCTTCTCCAGCAGCTCCTTGTGCGTGACCACGGGACGCTTCTCGGCGGGCATCTCCAGCAGGTCGGCCTCGCTGTCCGGCCTCTTCCTGCTGTGCGCGATCTGCCGGGCCTGCCGCTTTTGCAGCAGCAGCTGCACCTGGTCGGGCTCCAGCAGTCCGGGAATGCCGAGGTAGTCCTGCTCCTCCTCGCTGCCGGGGTGCGCCTGCATGCCGAACTCGGCACCGTCGTACATCACCCGGTCGAAGACCGCGTCCGACTCCAGCGCCTCGAAGGGCAGCTGGTCCTGTTCGCCGACTTCTTCGTCCTTCTCCTGCTCGGCCTCCTTGAGCAGGTCCGCCTCCTCGGCGTACGGGTCGTCCTCGTCGCCCTTCTTCGGCTTGTCGAGGACGTGGTCGCGCTCGACCTCCATCTCGTTGGCGAAGGTCAGCAGCGTGGGGATGGTCGGGAGGAAGACGGAGGCGGTCTCGCCGCGCCGCCGGGAGCGCACGAAGCGGCCGACGGCCTGGGCGAAGAACAGCGGCGTGGAGACGGTGGTGGCGTACACCCCGACGGCCAGCCGGGGCACGTCCACGCCCTCGGAGACCATGCGGACGGCGACCATCCAGCGGTCCTCGTTCTGCCGGAAGTCCTCGATGCGCTGCGAGGCGCCGGTGTCGTCGGACAGGACGACGGTCGGTTTGCTGCCGGTGATCTCCCGCAGCAGTTTGGCGTAGGCGCGGGCCGAGTCCTGGTCGGAGGCGATGACCAGGCCGCCCGCGTCGTGCACCGATTTGCGGACCTCCGTCAGCCGGTGGTCGGCCGCGCGCAGTACGGCGGGCATCCACTCGCCGCGCGGATCGAGCGCGGTACGCCACGCCTGGGAGATCGCGTCCTTGGTCAGCGGCTCCCCGAGTCTGGCCTCGATCTCGTCCCCGGCCTTGGTGCGCCAGCGCATGTTGCCGCTGTAGGACAGGAAGATGACGGGCCGCACGACGCCGTTGGCGAGCGCGTCGCCGTACCCGTAGGTGTAGTCGGCGACGGACCGCCGGATGCCTTCGCCGTCCTCGGCGTACTCCACGAAGGGGATCGGATTGGTGTCCGAGCGGAACGGGGTGCCGGTCAGCGCCAGACGGCGGGTGGCGGGCTCGAACGCCTCCTGGCAGGCCTCGCCCCAGGAGCGGCTGTCACCGGCGTGGTGGATCTCGTCCAGGATCACCAGGGTCTTGCGCTGCTCGACGCGGTTGCGGTGCAGCATCGGCCGTACGCCCACGCCCGCGTAGGTGACGGCGATCCCCTGGTACTCCTTGCTCAGCGGGCCCGCGCTGTACTCCGGATCGAGCTTGATCCCCACCCGTGCCGCCGCCTCGGCCCACTGCTTCTTCAGATGCTCGGTCGGCGCGACGACGGTGACCTGCTGCACGACGTGGTGGTGCAGCAGCCACGAGGCCAGGGTGAGGGCGAACGTCGTCTTGCCGGCGCCCGGCGTCGCGACGGCGAGGAAGTCGCGCGGCTGCCGCTCCAGGTACGCGTCCATCGCCGCCTGCTGCCAGGCCCGCAGCTTGCTGGCCGTGCCCCAGGGGGCGCGGCCGGGGAAGGCGGGAGACAGGTGGTGGTTGTTGCTGGGGGTGGTGGGAGTGGTAGTCACGGTCTCCGGGACGACGGGGTCAGGTACGGCGGCGGCCGACTGGGCACAACCCCGGCAACCCTACCGTCGGCCCGGCGCGTCCGGAGCAGCCCCGGGTCACTGTGACCAACCTCCCGGCAGGTCACCTGGGTTGCGCGCGGGTGAACTGGTCCGGCTTGCCGTTGTCCCAGTTGAGCGTGAGCTTCCGGCCGCCCTCGCTGACCACGGCCCGCCCGGTCAGGGTCCGGCCCCGGCAGCTGCCGCCGAGCCGCAGATCGCGGTCGATCGTCCCGGTGCAGCTGACGCCGCTGCCGGAGAACGTGTACAAGCCGCCGTTGACGGTGAAGGTGATGGCCCTGCCCTTGACGAGGTAGGGGAAGTACCAGGTCCCCTGCACACCGGCGGCCCGGCCACCGCCCTCGTGCTGCCGCTCGGAGGAGTCGGGGCCGGCTCCCGCGCCGGGCGCCCGCTCGCCGTCCGCGGTGCCCGAGCCGGTGCCGCGTCCCGGACTGCTGGAGGCGGAGGCTTCCGCGGCGCGGGCGCTGCCGCTGCCCGCCGACGAGGAGTGCGAGGACTCCGCGGAGGGGTCGGCGGAGGTCCCGGTGGCGGAGGAGGCGCCGGCGGAAAAACTCGCCCGGGGCGAGGCGCTGTCCTTCTCGGGGCCGGGGCTACGGCTCGCGCTGTGGTCCGGCCCGGGCTTCTCGGCCGCCTCGGGGTTCTTGCCGTCCCCCTCGCCGGCGCAGCCGGACAGGGTGAGTGCCACGACCGCGACGACACCTGCGACGAGTGGAGTTGTTCCCCGCACAAGCATTCCTGTCCTGTTCGATGGCCGCCCCGGAAAGGGGCGGCTCGCCCAAAAGGGAATTTCCCGGGGAGTTTGCCACAGCAGGCACAGTGAAACCATCACAAACGGAATGGTTTTCTCCCATTCGTCTCGGCCGGACCGGGAATGCGGAAAAGCGAGCGGAAAACAGCCGGCCGGGCCCGGCACCGACCTGCCCGCCCCGGGACGGCAACCTCGCGGCAACCCGCTTGTCGGCCCAGCGCAACCCTTCACCCGTCTCGCAGGTCTCACCGGTGAATGACCAACGCCCCGGTCCCGGTCCGTCCCCGCAGGCCCAACTTCCGCTCATGACAAGGCCGCTGCGGACCGGAGCACCACCCACAGGAGGATGAGTGCGTCACCACGCAGAAGCCACCCCCACCGGCACCGTAAGCACCACCACCACCGCCACCGCCACCGCCGCCCGCGTCATCGGGCTGGCGGCCGTCCTGGTGGCCGGCTCCGCGCTCGTCGCGGGCCCGGCGAACGCGCAGACCCCGGGCAAGACGACAGCCCCGGGCGCCGCCGCCATAGCCGGCGCCGCCGCGCCGAAGGCCGACTTCGACGGGGACGGGTACGCCGACACCGTCGCGACCGCGCACAAGGCGACCGTCGGGGGCAAGCAGTACGCGGGCTATCTCACCGTCGCCTACGGCTCGGCGAAGGGAGCGAGCACCACGCACCGGCAGCTCTTCAGCGCCAACTCGGCGGGTGTGCCCGGGGAGGCGGAGGCCTACGGCAACTTCGGCCACAACACCGCCGCCCGCGACTTCGACGGTGACGGCGTCAGCGACCTGGCCGTCACCAGCAACGACGGCGTCGTCATGCTGTGGGGCGAGAAGGGCAAGGGCCTCACGAGCGCGACGCAGCTCACCGAAGCGACCGAGCACATCGCCCGGCTCGTCGCGGGGGACTTCGACGGCGACGAGAAGCCCGACCTCGCCCTGGGCACCGGCGACTTCGACAAGGGCCTGAAGGTCCTCTACGGCGGCTTCACCCGGGACGGCAAGGCGGCCAGGAGCAGCGAGGTCACCACCGGCCACGAGTTCGGCCCGACGTCGCTGACGGCGGGCGACATCACCGGCGACGGCGTCGACGACCTGGTCACCACCCATGCGTTCGAGGAGATGTCCGAGAGCAGCGAGTTCTTCGCGGGCTCCGAGGGCGGACTCGTCGACAAGCCGCAGGACGTGACCGACGCGGAGAGCGGCGTCATCGCCGACGTCGACAAGGACGGCTTCGGCGACCTGGTGATCCGTACCGTCCCGGGCGGCGTCGTGGAGAATTTGCCCTACGACCACGGCACCCTGAAGGTCCTCTACGGCTCGGCCAAGGGCCCGGGTGCCGAGCGGACGGCCACGCTGACCCAGAACAGCGCGGGCGTCCCGGGCGTCAACGAGGAGGGTGACGAGTTCGGCAAGGCCCTGGCCGCCGGTGACGTCAACGGTGACGGCTACGCCGACATCGCCGTCGGTGTGCCCGGCGAGGACATCGGCAGCGGCGCCGGCGGCAAGAACACCGGTGCCGTCGTCCAGCTCCTGGGCGGCAAGAACGGGCTGACCGGCACCGGCGCGAAGAACTGGGACCAGGGCAGCGCGGGCGTGCCCGGCGCCGTCGAGGCGCAGGACGGCTTCGGCTCGGCGATGACCCTGGGCGACACCGACAAGGATGGCCGGGACGACCTGGCCATCGGCGCTCCGGGGGAGGACGGCGACAGCACCGCCACCGACGCGGGCGCCGTGTGGGTGCTGCGGGGCGCCTCCGGCGGCCTGACCGCTGAGGGCGTCGTGTCCTACGGGCCGAAGACCTTGGGGGCCCCGGAGAAGGGTTCGCAGTTGGGGAGCGGTTTCGCCCGCTGACCTTCGCGGAGTGTGCCGACGCCGCCTTGGTGGATTCCTCCACCGGGGCGGCGTCGGCTTTTCGCCGTCGGGGTGCTCAACTGCCGGTCCTCATAAGGGCGTTGTCATGTCCTAACCACATGAGTACTGTGACGCCCCAGGCGCCTGAGCTCCATCCCCCCACCACAGGAGCAACCATGCCCCCACACACCCATGCCCGCAGGTCGCACAAGCGGACCCGCGCCACCGTCGCCGTCGGTCTCGGTGCCGTCCTCGGCTCCACCGCGCTGTTCGCCGGTGTCCAGTCGGCGACGGCCGGACCGAAGGACTCCACCCCCTCGATGAACGAGTCCTTCGAGTCGGCCGCCGAGGAGTACGACGTACCGCGCGATGTACTGGCCGCCGTCGGTTACGGCGAGACGCACTTCGACGGCCACGACGGCAAACCCAGCCAGGCACACGGCTTTGGCGTGATGCACCTGGTCAGCAACCCCTCCCGGCATACGCTCGAACAGGCGGCCGAGATCACCGGCGAGTCCGTCACCGAGCTGCGCAAGGACACCGACGCCAACATCCACGGCGGAGCAGCCGTACTGCGCGCCCACGCCGACAAGCTCGGCCTGAGCGCGGCGGAGCGCAACGACGTGGACGCGTGGTACCCGGCCGTCGCCCGCTACAGCGGCGCCGAGGGAGCCGTCGCCCGGATGTACGCCGACGACGTCTACGACACCCTGAAGAAGGGCGTCGGCACCACCACGCCGGACGGCGAGCGGATCGAGGTCGCCGGCCGTACCGTCCACCCCGACAAGAGCGAGGTGGACGCGTCCGGGCTGGACACGAAGGCCCCGGACTACCCCGACGCCGCATGGGTGCCTGCCCACGGCGCCAACTACGCGGACGGCCGCAGCGCCAAGATCGACAAGATCGTCGTTCATGTGACGCAGGGCTCCTACGCGGGCACCATCAGCTGGTTCCAGAACCCCGACGCCAAGGTCAGCTCCCACTACGTGGTGCGCTCCAAGGACGGCCAGGTCACCCAGATGGTGCGCGACGCGAACACCGCCTACCACGCGAGAAGCGCCAACTCCTCCTCGCTGGGCATCGAGCACGAGGGGTACGTCGACGACGCCTCCTGGTTCACCGACCCGATGTACCGCTCCTCCGCGAAGCTGACCCGCCATCTGGCCGACAAGCACGGCGTCCCGCTCGACCGCAAGCACATAGTCGGCCACAACGAGCTCCCCGACAACGACCACACCGACCCGGGCAAGCACTGGAACTGGGACACGTACATGAAGCTGGTCAAGGGCTGAGCAGCGGAACCGCACCCTGACGCCCGGCCCGACGCGGCCTAGGACCAGCGGTGGAGCGGTCTCAGCAACCACGGTAGGTGTCGCCCTTCCCAGGTGGCACTTACCGTGGTGAGCATGCCAGCGACCGAGACCGGCCCCGAGGCCCTTCCGCCGCCAGACCCGGCGGCACTCCGCGCAGAGTCCGTCCTCAGCGGCACCCACCGGCCGCTGACGTTCGGCATCGTCTCCGTCGTCCTCCTCATAGCCTTCGAGGCGACCGCGGTCGGTACGGCCATGCCGCTGGCCGCCGACGAACTGGACGGCATCTCCCTTTACGCGTACGCCTTCTCCGCGTTCTTCACCACGTCCGTCGTCGGCATGGTCGCCTCGGGCCAGTGGTGCGACCGAAGAGGGCCGCTGCCCCCACTGGCCACCGGTATCGCGCTGTTCGCCGGTGGCCTCGTGCTGTCCGGCACCGCCGCGGCCATGTGGGTCTTCGTCCTGGGCCGCGCCGTGCAGGGCGTCGGCGGCGGGCTGGTGATCGTCGCGCTGTACGTCACCGTCAGCCGGGCCTACCCCGAACGGCTGCGCCCCACCGTGATGGCCGCGTTCGCCGCGTCCTGGGTGGTGCCGTCCATCGTCGGCCCGCTGATATCCGGAACCGTCGCCGAACACCTGGGCTGGCGCTGGGTGTTCCTGGGGATACCGGCGCTGGTGGTGCTGCCGCTGCTGGTGATGCTGCCACCGCTCAAGCGCCGGGCCTCCGGGCCGCCCGAGACAGCCGCGGACGGGGACGAGGCAGGCTCCGGAGGTGGCCGCAGAAACGTTTCCGGAGGCGGGCGGCGCATCCGGCTCGCGGTCGCCGTCGCGCTGGGCGCCGGACTGCTCCAGTACGCCGGCCAGGACCCCCGCTGGCTCGCGCTGCTGCCCGCCGCCGCCGGAGTCGCCCTGCTGGCCTTCGCCCTGCGGGTGCTGCTCCCCCGCGGAACCGTACGGGCGGCGCGCGGGCTGCCCGCCGTCGTCCTGCTGCGCGGCATCGCGGCCGGCTCCTACGTCGTCGCGGAGAGCTTCGTCCCGCTGATGCTGGTGACCCAGCGCGGGCTGTCGGTCACCCTCGCCGGACTCACCCTCGCCGCCGGAGGCGCGCTGTGGGCGCTGGGCTCCTTCACCCAGTCGCGGCCCCGCTGGGAGCCGCACCGCGAACGGCTGGTGCAGACCGGGATGGCGCTGGTCACCTTCGCCATCGCCTACACCCCGCTGGTGCTGGTGGAATCGGTCCCGGTATGGACACTCGCCCTCGCCATGGGCATCGGCTGCTTCGGCATGGGCCTGACCATCTCCTCGCTGAGCGTGCTGCTGCTGGGGCTCTCGGCGCCCGAGGAAGCCGGACGCAACTCCGCCGCCCTGCAACTGAGCGACGGCCTGTCCAATGTGCTGCTGCTCGCCCTGACCGGCACCCTCTTCGCCGCCCTCGGCGGCGGCTCCGTCTCCGTCACCGGAACCTCAGGCGCGGGGGAGCACGCGGGCGCGGGCGGAGCGGACGCCGCACAGCCGGCGGCGTTCACCGCCGTCTACGCCGTCTCGGCCGTCGTCGCCCTCGTGGGCGTCCGGGTGGCGGGCCGACTGCGGCCCGAGCCGGACACCGGGGCGCCCGGCCAGGCGGAGCCCCGCAGGACCGCGCCGGCCGAAACGGAAGAGCCCGCCGGGGCGGCAGTGCAAGGGGAGTGATCCAGAAGCGGAGCCACCCGGCCTGACACACCAACCCAAAATCTGCTTATGGTTCTGCCATGTTCGACTCGCGGCACATCAAGACCTTCCACGAGGTGGTGCGCGCGGGCTCCTACTCCGCCGCCGCCCGCGCCCTGGGCTACACCCAGCCGGCGATCACCCAGCAGATGAAGGCGCTGGAGCGGTCCGTCGGCACCCCGCTGTTCATCCGCGTCGGCCGCCGGATGCGGCTCACCGAGGCCGGGGAAGCGCTGGCGCGGCACTCCGAGGTGATCCTGGAGAGCATCAGCACCGCCCAGCAGCAGATGGAATCCCTCACCAGGCTGCAGGCCGGGAGGGTCACCGTCTGCGCCTTCCCCAGCGCGGGCGCCACCCTGGTGCCCGAGGCCCTGGCCGAACTGGCCGCCGAGCACCCCGGCATCCGCGTCCGGCTCCAGGAGGACGAGCCGCCCGAGTCGCTGCGCCGGGTGGTGCGCGGCGAGTGCGACATCACCCTCGCCTTCACCTATCCCGGCCTGCGCGAACAGGTGCCCGAAGAGCTGGTCGAGATCCCGCTGCTGGAGGACCAGCTCACCGTACTGCTGCCCGTCGGCCACCCGATGGCCCGCCGCCGCGCGGTACAGCTGCGCGAACTGGCCGACGAGCGCTGGATCGCCGGCTGCCTGCGCTGCCGCGCCAACTTCCTGCACGAGTGCGCCGAACTGGGATTCGCCCCCGAGATCGCCTTCACCACCGACGACAACCTGGTGGTGCAGAGCCTGGTCGCCGAGGGGCTGGGGGTCGCCATGGTGCCGGGCCTGGTCCTCTCCTTCCTCCTCCACAAGAAGGTGACAGGGCGCGCACTGGACCCCGCCTCCCGCCGCCAGGTCTCCGCCTATGTGCTCCGCGAACATCTGGAGATACCGGCGACCGCGCGCGTCCTGGACGCGCTGCGCACGGTGGCGGAACGCCGCGTGGGCTGCTGACAGCGCCCCGGCGCCGCACACCCATAAGCAGAACTGAGAACCTCCCCAACGAACCGTCGTTGGACGTGATAGGTGACCGCCACGACGCTGCCCGTATGACAGCGACGACGACCACCCCTTCCGCCGCCCCGACGACGCAGCGCCTGCAGGGCCTCATCGAGGACGTGCGCGAGGCCGTCGGCAGGGGGCTGCCGCCGGACGTGACCGCGTACCTGGTCGGCGAGAAGCTGACACCGCACCTGGGCGCCGACGATCTGCTGACCGACGCACAGCGCGAACCCGACCCCGAGCACTACCGCCAGCACGTGCTGCACGCCGAACGCGACGGCAGCTTCTCCGTCGTCGCCCTGGTGTGGCTGCCCGGCCAGGGCACCTCCGTCCACGACCACGTCTCCTGGTGCGTCACCGGCGTCCACCAGGGCGAGGAACACGAGCGCCGCTACCGGCTGCTGCCCGCCGAGGCCGCCGGCGGCAGCGCGCGCCTCGTCGCCACCGAGGACGTGGTCAACCCGCTGGGCGCCGTGTGCGGCTTCGCCCCGCCCGGCGACATCCACCGCGTATGGAACGGCTGCGACACCGTCGCCGTCTCCCTGCACATCTACGGCGCCGACATCTCCCGGCTCGGCAGCAGCGTCCGCCGCGTCTACGACCTACCGGCCGACGCCTGATGGCACTGCTGGGGGACCGCGCACGGACAGCCCCGACCACGGCGCCCGCCACCACACCCGCAGCCAAGCCGACCGCACGCAGACCGAGCCGACTGCCCGGGCTGGCCCTCGCCGCACTCGGCGTCGTAGCGGCGTCGACGGTGCATCTCCTGCTGCCCGGCGTACCGATGCTGACCGCGGCAGTGGTGCTGGGCATCGCCACCGCCCATCTGCCCGGAGCACGAGGGCTGGTCCGCGGAGCCGCCCGCCCCGGGCTGACACTGGCGGCCAAGCGGCTGATGCGGCTCGGCATCGTGCTGCTCGGACTGAAGCTCGCGCTCAGCGACGTGCTGGGGCTTGGCTGGGCGACACTGGCGATGGTGGTGTGCGTCGTCGTCGCCACCTTCTTCGGCACCGTATGGCTCGGCCGCAGGCTCGGCCTGCGCGGCGACCAGCCGGTGCTCGTCGCGACCGGCTACTCGATCTGCGGCGCCTCCGCCATCGGCGCCGTCAGCGAGGTACGCGGCAGCGACGAGGAGGACGTCGCCACCTCCGTCGCGCTGGTGACGCTGTGCGGCACCCTGGCCATCGCCGTACTGCCCCTGCTGCAGGCCCCCCTGGGACTGGACGCCGGACAGTTCGGACGGTGGGTCGGCGCGGGCGTCCACGACGTGGGCCAGGTCGTCGCCACGGCCCAGACCGCCGGCCCGGAAGCACTGGGACAGGCCGTACTGGTCAAGCTGCTGCGAGTGCTGATGCTGGCGCCGCTCGTCGCGGCAATGGTGCTGACGGTGCGGAGGCGCGGGCGCTTGGCCGCCGCGGAGAAACGGCCCCCGCTGGTGCCGCTGTTCGTGGTGGGCTTCCTCGCCATGGTCGCCGTCCGCACCACCGGCCTGCTGCCGGGCGGCGCCTTGGACGGCGCCGCCCGGATCCAGGAGATCCTGCTGGCCGCCGCCCTGTTCGCCCTCGGCAGCGCCGTCCACCTGCCGTCCTTGACCCGCACCGGGTTGCGGGTCGCCGCGCTCGGTATGAGCTCCTGGCTCGTCATCGCCGGCACCGCCTACACCGGCATCCTCCTCACCTGACCCTTCCCGGGGAGGGTACGCCGCCTCCCGGGGCAACCCCGTGAGGGCCGGTGCCCCCGCCCTGCTTTGTGGGGGCACGCCCTCGCTCCGCGGGGTGCGCCGCCCCTGCGTTGTGGGGGCACGCCCCCTGGGTTCTTCGGCTGCCGCCGAGGGGTCGTGTCGGGGGGCTCCGCCCCCCAACGCCCCCCGCTAGGTGGGCTCCGCCCCCCTAGGACCCCCCTTCCGCAACCAGGCAAGCCATTGCCTTACATGGAATCCGCCCGTGCGTTACTGCCCCCAATCCGGCCGGTGACGACCCTGCGGGTCGAGTTGTGGTGCCACTCCGCCCGCACCGGCGTTACCGGCAACACCGGGCGAGAGGGACGCCGAAATTGCGTTGCCGGTGTCTCCTTCGCGGGAGGAGTCGCACCGGCGACGCT
>NZ_JAGPXJ010000147.1:0-11159 GCF_018070605.1 Streptomyces sp. B15 | reverse complement strand
CCGTCGCGCTGCCCGTCCACGGACCGCACGGCACGGTGGTCTGTGCCGTGAGCGTCGTCAGCCACACCAGCCGCCATACGGCCGACAGCCTCACCGCGCACGCCCTCCCCCGGCTGCGGGCCCGCGCCGCGGCCATGAGCGAACGGTTGGCCGCCCCCGCCGCACCCCCCGCCGCGCAGGGGCCGCCACCGCCGACGCCGATGTCACCCGCGACTGCCGCGCCGACCCTCACCGACGCCGCGGTGCTGCGTGCCGCCAAGGACGAACTGGGCCCGGACTTCCTCCAGTCGCTGGCCCGGGGTCTCGCCGTCCTGGCCGCACTGCGCGTGCCCGGCGGTATGACGCTCTCCCAGGTCGCGGCGGCCACCGGGTTGTCGCGGGCGACCGCGCGGCGCCTCCTGCACGCGCTGCGGAATCTGGGCTACGTCGGTACGGGGAGCGAGGAGAGCCGCTTCACGCCGCTGCCGCGCGTGCTGGAGCTGGGACATGCCGCACAGGCGGGGCTCACCTTCGAACGGCTGGCGACCCCGCACCTGGCCGACCTGGTGCGCCGAGTGCACGACTCCGCATCGATCGCCGTGCTCGACGGCACGGACATCCGCTATGTGGCCCGGGTCGCCGCCACCCGCGTCATGGGCGTGGACCTCGGGGTGGGCACCCGGCTGCCCGCGTACGCCGCCGCGATGGGCCGTGTCCTGCTGGCGGGCCTGCCGCCGGCCCGGGCCGCGGACCGGCTGGCGCACTCCGCCCCGGTCCCGCTGACCCGCCGCACCCTCACCGGCCTGCCCGAGTTGACCGCGGCCGTGGACGCCGTACGGCGGCACGGGTACGCCCTGGTCGACCAGGAGCTGGAGGACGGACTGCGCTCCGTCGCCGTACCGCTGCGCGACCGTGCCGGCCGTGTGGTCGCCGCCCTCAACGTCGCCGCCCACGCCGCCCACCGCACCCCCGAGGACCTCCGCCACACGGTGCTCCCCGAACTCCGTGCCACGGCCCGCCGCATCGAAACCGACCTGGCAGCCGCCACCGAACACCACCCGACGGCCGTGCCCTGACACCACGCACCCCCGCCGCCCGACGGCCTCACCCGCCCCGGCAGACCTCGACCAGCCGGGCCAGCACACCCGCCGGATCGTGCAGCACGAGTGCCCCGTCGTTCACCACCCCGCGGGTGCCCGGGTCGACCGGGTCGGTTCCTGCCCACGAGGGGGCTCCGACAGCGAACTCCACCTCGAGCCCGGACGGAGTCGCGAACCGCTTCTCGACGACGGCGCCCCACGGCTGACTGCGCACCGGGACCAGCAGCCCGAGCTGCCGTGCCCAGGGGGCACCGTGGTACGCCTCGGGTTCGGTGGTGAGGAGGACCAGGTCCACATCGGAGCCCGGGCGGGCGTCCCCCCGCGCACAGGAACCCACGAGCAACAGCCCGGTGACGTCCGCGCGGTCGGACACCCAGCGGGTGGTGCGGGTGACGAGGGTCCGGATCTCGGTTGCGCGGGCGGCGGGGAGGGGCGGGCCCAGGGAGAGGTGGGGTGTGGTCACAGCGGCAGCGTAGGGCGGGTGGGGTGTCGGGGTCAGCGGCTTGCGTAGGGGAGGAGGGCCATCTCGCGGGCGTTCTTGATGGCGGTGGCGAGTTGGCGCTGCTGCTGCGAGGTGACGCGGGTGACGCGGCGGCTGCGGATCTTGCCGCGGTCGGAGATGAACTTCCGCAGCAGATCGGTGTCCTTGTAGTCGATGTAGGTGATGCCTGCCACGTCCAGCGGGTTGGGACGGGGGCGCTGCTGCTTGCGGTCGGAGTTGCGGCGGGGCATGGGTGCTCCTTGGTGTGGTGGGTGTCAGGAGACGGGGGAGAGGAGGTCGTCGAAGGCGGCCGGGAAGCGCTTCCAGGCCTCGCGTCCGGCGGCGTACTCCGCGTCGGTGAGCAGACAGCTCTCCAGCAACTGGGTGAGTCCCTCGCGGTCCAGGCCGGGCGAGATGAAGACCAGGTGCTGGCAGCGGTCGCCGTGCCGGGGGTGCCAGTCCAGGGAGGCGGCGGCCCGGCGCATGGGCGGCACCAGATCCCAGGCGGCGTCCGGGAGGGAGGCCAGCCAGGGCCCCGCGGTCTCCACGCTGAGGGCCCCTCCGGCGGCGTCCCAGCCCAGCAGGGTGTCGGGCCGGTCGGCGAGCCAGAATCTGCCGCGGCTGCGCGCCGCCGCGCAGGTCAGGTCCTCCAGGGCGTGGTAGAGCCGGCCCGGGTGGAAGGGCCGGCGGCCGCGCCAGACGAGGGTGGCCACGCCCGCCTCGTCGGCCTCTTGGGGCAGCAGCGCGCACGAGGGGTGCTGGGCCGCCGCGGCGGTCTCGACGTCGAAGCCCGCGAAGGCGAGCCGGGCCAGCTCCGGCGAGTCGAGCGGCACCTGCCGTGCCGTGGGATGGAGTTGGGTGAGCAGTGCCCGGTCCTCGTCGTCGGCCTCGTCCTCGTCGACGAGGGCGAGCACGGGCGCGTACTCCAGTTGCCGGGCCAGGGTGTCCGCGACGGTGCGCTGGTCGGTGGCGGCCGCGGCGAGTCCGGCCTCGGTGAGGTCGTCACCGTTGGCCAGGCAGGGCAGCACCAGTGCCGGGTCGACCGCGGTGATCACATTGGTCGGTCCGACCGTGTGCCCGCCGTGCGCGGCGACGGCCTCGGCCATCGCCATGGGCTCGACGGAGTCCCACAGTTCGACGACGGCGAGCCGCGCGCTCCCGGCCAGCCGGAGCAGCTCCGGCATCAGGTCCTCGCGCAGTGCGCAGCAGGCGCAGTCGTTGACCAGGGGCGCCGCACCGCGCGAGACCTCGCCCGTGGCGTCGCGCACGGTGCGTGTCACGGTGCCGTCGGCAGCGGATGCCAGGTCGTGGTGGAGTGCCACGCTGCCGGGCACGTCGGCCAGGAGCCGGTCGACGACGCGGCGGCGCGCGTCGGCGTGCATGCCCGCGACGAGGACGACGGGCAGCTGGGGGCGCTTCTTGTCGGTCGTCATCGTTCCGCTCCGTCCCGCCCGTCGTGTCCGTCCTGCCCGTCGTGTCCGTCCCGTCCGGCGCGGCGCTCGGTGCCGGAACGGCCGTAGCGGCGCTCGAACCGCTCGACGCGTCCGGCGCTGTCCACGACGCGGGCGGTGCCGGTGTAGAAGGGGTGGCTGCGCGAGGAGATCTCCACGTCGACGACGGGGTAGGTGTTGCCGTCCTCCCACTGGACGGTCCGCTCGCTGGTGAGCGTCGAGCGGGTCAGGAAGGCGTAGTCGGCGCTCTTGTCGCGGAAGACCACAGGGCCGTACGCGGGGTGGGTTCCAGGCTTCATCTCGGGTGCCTCTCCCTCGGATCTCTGGAGCTGTCTCAGCGCTCTTCGCGGAAGTCGACGTGGCGGCGGGCGCGCGGGTCGTATTTGCGCAGGGTCAGCCGGTCGGGGTCGTTCCGCCGGTTCTTGCGGGTCACGTAGGTGTAGCCGGTGCCCGCGGTTGAGCGGAGCTTGACGAGGGGGCGTAGTTCGTTGCGAGCCATGGCGGACACTATATTGGTAATGGAAATCATTTCCAATTGAGCCCAGCGAGAGGTAGGTAACACCCGTGTCGGCCCACTGCCAGCTCACCGGGGCGCAACCGCGCTTCGGCAAGACCGTCTCCCACTCCCACCGGCGCACGTCCCGCCGCTTCGACCCCAATGTGCAGCGCAAGCGCTACTGGCTGCCGAGCGAAGGCCGCTATGTACGGCTGAGGTTGAGCACCAAGGGCATCAAGACCGTGGACGCGATCGGCGTCGAGCGGGCCGTGGCCCGGATCCGCGCGCGGGGCGGGAGGGTCTGATGGCGAAGAAGAGCAAGATCGCGAAGAACGAGCAGCGCCGGGCGACGGTGGCGCGCTACGCGGCCCGCCGTGCCGAGCTCAAGGAGATGCTGCGCGCTCCCTCGTCGACCGACGCCGAACGGCGCGCGGCGCTGGCGGAGTTGCGGCGTCAGCCGCGCGACGCCAGCCCCACGAGGGTGCGCAACCGGGACAGTGTGGACGGCCGCCCCCGCGGCCATCTGCGTACTTTCGGGCTCTCCCGCGTCCGCTTCCGCGAACAGGCGCACGCCGGTCATCTGCCGGGGGTCACCAAGTCGTCCTGGTGACGCCCTGCTGAGCGAGGAGCGGGGAGCGGTGGCTTCGAAGGCGTGAGAACCGCGGCTTCGAAGGCGTGAAAAACGGCGTGGAGAGGCTCGTCCTTGGAGGTTCGGAGTGAGCCTCTCCACGCCCGTCACGGGTGCGGTCGGCCGGCCTGGGCCGGCCGGCGGTCGTCAGTCGTTCTGCATGCCGCCGAACTGGAAGATGGCGGAGTCGTTGATGATGTTGTCGTCGTCCGAGATCTTGACGACGACCTTCTTGTTGTGGATCTCCTTGTGTACCTTGCCGTGGCCGCCGGCCACCGCCGAGGCCGTGCCGGCCGTGGCCAGGCCGAGCGTCACCAGGCCGATGGCAAAGGAGCGCGTGAGGGTGCGCATGAAAACCTCCGTGAAGGTCCGAAGAACGAGGACTGCTCCATCGTCGCCATCTGGCCGGGCATCACAGAGCAATATATGAAGGACACGGCATAACGGACCCGAATGGCTCAGGCGGGCCTCGCCACTTCGGCGCCGTCGCCCAACGGCCGGGCCCGTCGGCCGACGCCCAGGCCGGGGTGCCGCTCCGTCGCAGTCCTCCTCGTCGTCCGACCGACGGCCGGCGCCGGGCGGCCGGTGGCTGCGCCGACGCCTCGTTCACGGGCGCTGCGGCGGTGCGGCGTTGGCCCGCGGCTCGCCCGATCGGGTGGGTGGCCCCGGAGTTGGGCGTGGCGACGGAATGCCGGGTTCATGGGCAGGTGCACCCTTGTGCGGGTCTGGCACATAGAACAAGGGAGGATCATCATGCGCATCCGTACCGCGGTTGCCGCCTCTGGTCTTGCCGCCACCGCCGTTCTCGGCGGGGCCACGGCAGCGGCCGCCGACTCGGGGGCCCAGGGCGGCGCTTCGCACTCGCCGGGGGTGATCTCCGGCAACGTCGTACAGGTCCCGCTGCACGTACCGGTCCAGCTGTGCGGCAACACCATCAACATCGTCGGGCTCGTCAACCCCGCGTTCGGCAACGCCTGCGTCGCCGACTGACACGGTTCCGCCGCTGCGTCCGGAGGCGGGCCGCGACCCGCCGCCCGCCTCCTCGCGCGGATTCTTCTGCGTTGCCACACGAACGCCCCGCCTTCTGGCGGGGCGTTCGTGTGCGCACGGCACCACCGTGGTCGCGTGTCCCGCGCGGACCTACCCCCGCAGGGCCGGGCCGCAGGCCGGTGCGGGCTCCTTGCGCAGGAACGCCGCGCGGAGCGCGTGGTGCGGGGCCGCCGGGTCGAACAGGACGCGGTGCATCGCGGCCAGCTCCCGGTCCCGGTAGGCGGCCAGCGGTTCGGTGGCCTCGTCGCGGGCGCGGTTGCTCTTCTTCACCGCGAGCCGCTGGTGGGTGGCCGGGTCCTCGGCCAGCGCCGCCGCCAGCTCGACGACCCGTGGCGCGAAGCCCGTCGGCGAGGTCGGCAGGACCCGGTCGACCAGTCCGATCCGGCGCGCGGTGGCGGCGCTCATCGGCTCGGCGTCCCGCATCAGCGCCTCGGTGATCTCCGGTCCGACGCGGCGCGGCAGCGTGTACGTCCAGAACTCCGAGCCCGGCAGGCCCATGAGCCGGTAGTGCGGGTTGAGGACCGCGCCCGCCCTGCACCACACCTCGTCGGCGGCGGCGGCCAGCATCGCGCCGCCCGCTGCCGCGTTGCCGCCCAGCGCGGCCACCACCAGCCGGTCGGTGGTGGTCAGTACCGCCTCGACCACGTCGTCGATGGCCTGGATGTTGGCCCAGCCCTCGGCCGCCGAGTCCCGGGCCGCCTCGATGACGCCCAGATGGATGCCGTTGGAGAAGAAGTCCCGTGCCCCGCCCAGCACCACGACACGGGTGGGCCGGGTGCACGCGTACCGGTAGGCGGCCAGCAGCCGCCGGCACTGCACCGTGCTCATCGCCCCGCCGGGGAAGGAGAAGCGCACGAAGCCGACGCCGTTGCGTTCCTGGTACCGGATCTCGGTGTGGGTCAGCCGCTCGGGCGCGAGTTCGAGCGGGGCGGGCCGTTCCGGGACATCTGGGAGCCGGCTGCCCAGCGCCAGCGTGGCGGGGAGCTTGAACGTCCGGCGGCCGTCGGGGGAGCGGCGTGGCCGCAGCTGCGGGATCCACACGGCACCGTCGACCGTCGCCCGGCAGATCGCGCCCGCGCGGGTGGCGAGGATCTCCCCCGGGGTGCCGTACAGCTGGTCCTCGGCGTGCCCGCCGTGCAGGAACCACTCCCGGCCCAGCAGTTCGTCCAGCACCCCCGGCTGCGAGTCGGCGGCGCGCAGGGTACGCAGTACGTCCAGCGTCCGGAAGGTCTGCCAGTCGATCCGGCGCTCGGCCTGGCGCAGCCGCGGTCTGACGGACGGCTCGGTCTCGTCCTGGGAGCGGGGCCGGTAGCCGCCGGCGGCGAACCGGGCCACGGCGTTCCTGACCGCTTCGAGCGCCGCGTCGGCCACCTCGCCCCGGTACAGGTCGCTCTTGCTCGTCCCTTCCGGCAGGGTGCACTCCGCCGAGGCCCAGACGGCGCCCGCGTCCAGCTCCGCCTCGGCCTGCAGCACCGTCACCCCCCAGTGGGTGCGGCTCTCGTGCACGGCCCGGTCGAGCGAGGAGGGGCCCCGGTCCCCGGGTGGGCCGGGGTGCACGATCAGGCAGGTGAGCCGCGACCACACGTCCGCGGGCACGGGTGTCCGCAGCATCGGCGCGACCACCAGCTCCGGGCCGTGCCGGTCCACCGCGCGCCGCACCTCCTCGCCGTCGCTGACCACCTCGGTCGCGACGGTGTGGCGGGCGTCCCGCAGTTCGGCCTGGACGCGTTGGGTCAGACTGTTGAAGGCGCTCGCGATGAGCAGGATCCGCACCACGACCTCCTGGTGATGGCTCGTCGGTGTGCCGGCCGGTCGGTGCCGGCTCAGCAGATTCGGGGCAGTTGTTCACCCAGCGGCAGGTCCACGACCCGGGTGCCGCCCAGCCCGGTACGGGCGACGACCATGCCCGGATGGTCGGTGACGCACTCGCCGATCACGGCGGCCTCGGCCCCCAGCGGATGGGCGCGCATCGCGGCGAGCACGGCGTCGGCCTCCGCGCGCGGTACGAAGGCCAGCAGCTTGCCCTCGTTCGCCACGTACATCGGGTCGAGCCCCAGCATCGAGCAGGCGCTCGCCACCTGTTCGGGTACCGGGATCGCCCGCTCCTGGAGGACGACGCCGACCGAGGCGGCCGTCGCGATCTCGTTGAGCGCGGCGGCGACACCGCCGCGCGTCGGGTCGCGCAGGACGTGCAGCTCCCTGGTGACGGCCAGCATGTCCGCCACCAGGGAGCCGAGGGCCGCGCAGTCGCTCTCGACGGCGACCTCGAACTCCAGCCCTTCGCGCCGGCTCAGCACCGCGACGCCGTGCACGCCGATCGCTCCGCTGACGACGACGACATCGCCGGGCGCGGCCCGCTGGGGCCGGATGTCGACGCCGTGGGGGATCACACCGATCCCGGCGGTGTTCAGATAGACGCCGTCGCCGCGTCCCGCCTCCACCACCTTGGTGTCCCCGGTGGCGATCTCGACCCCGGCCGCGCGGGCCGCCGCTCCCACCGCCTCGGCGACCCTCGCCACGACGTCGAGCTCCACGCCCTCCTCCAGGATGAATCCGCAGGAGAGGTAGGCGGGTCTCGCCCCGCTCATCGCCAGGTCGTTGACGGTGCCGTTGACGGCCAGGTCGCCGATGCTGCCGCCGGGGAAGAACAGCGGCCGCACCACGAAGGAGTCGGTGGAGAACGCCAGCCGGGCGCCGTCGACCTCCAGCGCGGCCGAGTCGGCGAGCGTGGAGAGTGCCCGCCCGCCGTAGGCGGGTGCGAAGACATGCTCCATCAGCTCGGCCGAGAGCGCGCCGCCCCCGCCGTGCCCCAGGACGATCCGCTCCCGGCCGCGCAGCGGTGCCGGGCAGCTCCAGCCGGACAGGTCCGGCGCGGGATCGACCTCGGCGTCCGCTCGGGCGCCCACGTCCGCTCCGGCGGCGCCCACCTGGTCCTCGGTGCTCACGCCCGCCGTCGGCTCGACGGCCTCGGTGCTGGTCAACGGATGCTCGCCTCCAGTGGTGCGTCGGTCGTTCCGCCGAGCCGGCGGTAGAGGTAGTAGGCGGCGCAGGCACCCTCGCTGGAGACCATCGTGGCGCCGAGCGGGGTGCGTGGCGTGCAGGTGGTGCCGAACGCCTCGCACTCGTGCGGCTTCAGCAGCCCTTGCAGCACCTCGCCGCTGCGGCACGCCGCGGGCTCCCGGGTGGTGATGCCTTCGACGCTGAAGCGGTGCTCCGCGTCGTACTCCCGGTAGCGGGGTGCCAGCCGCCAGCCGCTGTCCGGGATGACGCCGATGCCGCGCCAGCCGCGGTCGGTGGTGCTGAACACCTCGTCCAGCATCGCCCTGGCCGCCGGGTTGCCCTGCGCCACGACCGCGCGCGGGTAGGCGTTCTCGACCGTGTGGTGGCCCGCCTCCAGCTGCCGTACCGCCCGGCGCACCCCTTCCAGGATGTCCAGCGGTTCGAATCCGGTGACGACGATGGGCACCTCGTGGCGCTCCGCCAGCGCCGGGTACTCCTCGGTCCCCATCACGCTGCACACGTGCCCGGCCGCCAGGAAGGCGCGTACCCGGCAGTCCGGCGCGCGCATGATGGCCTCGATGGCCGGTGGTACCCGCACATGGGAGACGAGCAGGCTGAAGTTGCGCAGCCCCAGCTTCGCCGCCTGGTGGACGGCCATGGCGTTGGGCGGGGCCGTGGTCTCGAAGCCGATGCCGAAGAAGACGACCTCCCGGTCGGGGTTCTCCCGCGCCAGGGTGAGCGCGTCCAGCGGCGAGTAGACGACGCGCACGTCACCGCCCTCCGAGCGGACCTGGAAGAGGTCACGCCCGGTTCCCGGTACCCGCAGCATGTCGCCGAACGAGCAGAAGATCACCTCGGGCCGGGACGCGATCTCCAGCGCCTTGTCGATCAGTTCCAGCGGGGTCACACACACCGGGCACCCGGGGCCGTGGATCAGCTCGACCTCCTCGGGCAGCAGCTGGTCGATGCCGTGCCGGATGATGGAGTGCGTCTGCCCGCCGCACACCTCCATCAGCGCCCAGGGCCGGGTGACGGTGGCGTGGATGTCCTCCAGCAGCCGCTCGGCCAGCAGCGGGTCCTGGAACTCCTCGATGTACTTCACAGCCGCACCTCCTGTTGTGCGTCGCCGGCGCGCTGCGCGTCCTCCGCGGCCTGCCACGGGTCGCCGAACTCCTCCTCCAGCAGCCCGAGGTTCTCGAACAGTTCGAGGGTCTGCCGGGCCGACTCCTCGTCCAGCCGTTGCAGGGCGAAGCCGACATGGACGATCGTGTACTCGCCGACCCGCAGGTCGGGCACGTACTCCAGACACACCTCCTTGACCACCCCGCCGAAGTCGACGGACGCCATCCGGGTGCCGTCACGCTCCTCGATCCGCAGGACCTTGCCGGGTACCGCCAGACACATGGCCTCTCCTCGTTGGACGGTGGGTCAGTGCGCCGCGGAACCGGTCGGCGGCGGGGAAATTGTTTCGGTCCGCGGCACGCGCGCCGCGACCATGAGCTGCCCCAGGGCCAGCCCGCCGTCCCCGGGCGGTACGAGCCGGTGCCGCAGCACCGAGAAGCCGTCCGCGCGCAGACCGCTCACACAGGCCTCGGACAGCACGGCGTTGGCGAACACGCCGCCGCTCAGCGCCACCGTCTCCACCCCGTGCCGCTCGCGCGCCGCCGCACAGGTACGGCGGACCAGCGCCGCGACGGCCGCATGGAAGCGCCCCGCGATCACCTCCCGCGCGACGCCCGCGCGCAGCTCGCCGACCACGGCGGCCAGCAGCGGGCCGGGATCGGCCACCCGCACGCCGTCGGCGTCCGCGGGCAGCAGCGGGAAGTCGTAGTCGGGCACCCGCTCCTCGGCGCAGGCCGCCGCGGCCGCCTCCAGCTCCATCGCCGCCTGCGCCTCGTATCCCGAGCGGTGGCAGATGCCCGTCAGCGAGGACACGGCGTCGAACAGCCGCCCCATGCTGGAGGTCGGTACGCATTGCAGCCCGCGCTCCAACTGACGGGCAAGCACCTGGAGTTCGGTCGGTGAGCAGCAGGCGGTGCACGGCAGGTCCGGGTCCCAGCCGAGCCCGGCGGCCCACAGCTGGGCCAGGGCCGTCCGGTAGGGGTGCCGTACCGCGGCGTCACCGCCGGGCAGCGGCGCGTACCGCAGGTGCGCGAACCGGGTGAAGCCGTCGTAGTCCGCCAGCAGGAACTCGCCGCCCCACACCGCTCCGTCGTCGCCGTACCCGGTCCCGTCGAAGGCGACGCCGAGCACGGCACGGGAGCCGTCCAGTCCGTGCTCGGCCATGACGGAGGCGATATGGGCGTGGTGGTGCTGGACGCGGCGCAGCGGTCGGCCGTCCGCGTTCCGTTCGGCCCAGCGCGCCGAGCGGTAGGCGGGGTGCCGGTCGGCGACCAGCAGCCCGGGGGAGACGGCGGTGATGTCCTCCAGGTGCTTCTCGGCGCGCTCGAAGGCACCCAGCGTGGCCAGGTCGTCCATGTCCCCGATGTGTGCCGACAGCCAGGCGTGCCGCCCCTCGCCCAGGCAGAAGGCGTTCTTCACATCCCCGCCGACCGCGAGTGCCGGCCGTACCGGCACCGGCAGTGTGAGCGGCAGCGGCGCGTACCCGCGCGAGCGGCGCACCGGCAGCTCCTCGCCCGCGCACACCCGCACCACCGAGTCGTCGCACGGCACATGGACGGGCCGGTCGTGGACGAGGAAGGCGTCCGCGAGGTGCGCCAGCCGCTCCAGCGCCTCCTCCTCGCCGGTGACGATGGGCTCGCCGCCCAGGTTGCCGCTGGTCAGTACCAGGAGCCGGGGCCCGGGAGGGTCGCCCGGCAGACCGAGGAGCAGGTGGTGCAGCGGGGTGTAGGGGAGCATGACGCCCAGGTCGGGGCTTTTGGGGGCGACGGCGGCGGCCAGCGGCGGACCGTCCGACGCGGCCGTGTCGACGCGCTTGCGCAGCAGGACGACGGGACGCCGACTGCCCGTCAGC
>NZ_JAGPXJ010000146.1:0-11160 GCF_018070605.1 Streptomyces sp. B15 | reverse complement strand
TGTTCTGGATGACGCCGTGCTGGCCTCGCAGTCCGCCGAGCGGCTTGCCGGCGTATGGGCGCCGAAGGCCACGGCCGCATACAACCTGCACCGGGCCACCGCCCACCTCCCCCTCTCCTTCTTCGTCCTCTTCTCCTCCGCCGCCGCGACGTTCGGCAGTCCTGGGCAGGCGAACTATGCGGCGGCGAACGCGTTCTGTGATGCTCTTGCTGTTCACCGTCGTTCCCTTGGTCTGCCTGGTGTCTCCGTGGGCTGGGGGTTGTGGGCGGAGGCGAGCGGGATGTCTGGCGGGCTCGGTGAAACCGACCTCGCCCGAATGGAACGCACCGGGTTCAAGCCGCTCACCACCGCGCACGGCCTGGCCCTCTTCGACGCGGCCATCGCGCACGGCGGCTCGGGGTTGCTGGCGGCCGACATCGACCCGCGCGCAGCTGCCGCCACCGGTCCGGGCGACGCACCCGTGGGAGCCCTGCTGCGCACCTTGGTGGGGAGGCCGACAGGGACGTCGCCAGGAGCGCCCGTACGGCGTACGGCCGCGTCCGGGCAAGCGTCCGCCGACCTGGCGGATCGGCTCGCCGCGCTGCCGCCGGACGAGCAGGGCCGGGTGCTGCTCGACCTCGTACGGACCCATGCCGCATCCGTGCTGGGGCACGCCGATGTGAGTGCGGTGCAGGGCGATGTGCCGTTCAAGGAGCTGGGGTTCGACTCGCTGACCGTGGTCGAGCTGCGCAACCGGCTCGCTTCGGCGACCGGACTGCGGCTGCCCGCATCCCTGGCCTTCGACTACCCGGAAGCCGGCGCCCTCGCGGAGCATCTGCGGCGGCGGCTCGTCCCCGACGGAGACGCGGCGCAGAGAGCAGCAGCCGGGGCCGTCGATCCCCTGCTCCACGAACTGGGCCGGATCGAGAGCGGCCTGACCGCACTCGACCTGGACGACGAGGCACGCGGCCGACTCGCCAGGCGGCTCACCAGCCTTCTGTCCGCGGTGAACGGCGGCAACGCGGAAACGGAGACGGGCGCCTCGATCGGCACCGCGTTCGACGGTGTCGAGTCCGCGACCGACGACGAGATCTTCGAACTGATCGACCGGGAACTGTGAGGCCGTTGATGGAGGGCCAGAAGTGACGTCCGGCACGGAAGACAAGCTCCGCCAGTACCTCAAGCGGGTCACGGCGGACCTCGGCCACACGCGCCAGCGGCTCCGCGAGGTCGAGGAGCGGAACCAGGAGCCGGTGGCCGTCGTCAGCATGGCCTGCCGGTTCCCGGGCGGCGTCGGTTCGCCGGAGGAACTGTGGGACCTGGTGGCCTCCGGCCGGGACGCGATCGGCGGGCTGCCCACGGGCCGTGGTGCTGCCTGGGACCCGGAGCGGCTGTACGACCCGGATCCCGATCACCCGGGCACCAGTTACACCCGTGAGGGCGGCTTCCTCCACGACGCCGACCTGTTCGACGCCTCCTTCTTCGGTATCTCACCGCGCGAGGCGCTGGCCATGGAACCGCAGCAGCGGCTGCTGCTGGAGTCGGCCTGGGAACTGCTGGAACGGGCCCACCTCGACCCCAAGGCCCTGAAGGGCAGCGTGACCGGGGTCTACGCCGGCGCCGGGCTCCCCGGATTCGGCACCCCGCACATCGAGAGGAGTACGGAAGGGCATCTGCTGACCGGCAACGCCCTGAGTGTCCTGTCCGGGCGAATCGCCTTCACACTCGGCCTGGAAGGCCCCGCCGTCTCGGTGGACACGGCATGCTCGTCGTCGCTGGTGGCGATCCACCTCGCGTGCCAGGCGCTGCGCCAGGGCGAATGCGAGCTGGCCCTGGCGGGTGGCGTGACGGTCATGGCGACACCTGCGATGTTCACCGAGTTCTCCCGGCAGCGCGGGCTGTCCCCGGACGGGCGCTGCAAGCCCTTCGCCGACGCGGCGGACGGCACCAGCCTCGCCGAGGGCGTGGGCCTGGTCCTGCTGGAGCGACTGTCGGACGCGCGGCGCAACGGCCACCAGGTGCTGGCCGTGCTGCGGGGTTCGGCCGTGAACCAGGACGGTGCCAGCAACGGCCTGACGGCGCCCAACGGCCCTTCCCAGGAGCGCGTCATCCGGCAGGCGCTGTCGAACGCCGGGCTCTCGCCGTCCGAGGTGGACGCCGTCGAGGCCCACGGCACAGGTACCCGCCTCGGTGACCCGATCGAGGCGGGCGCACTGCTGGCGACGTACGGGCAGGGGCGGGCAGCGGATCGGCCGCTGTGGCTCGGCTCGGTCAAGTCCAACATCGGGCACACCCAGGGTGCGGCCGGAGTGGCCGGGGTCATCAAGATGGTGCAGGCGATGCGGCACGGTGTGCTGCCCGCCTCTCTGCACATCGACGAACCTTCGACCCGGGTCGACTGGTCGTCCGGCGGGATACGTCTGCTGACGCAGCAGCGCGAATGGCCGCGCGTCGACGGAGCCGGCCCGCGCCGGGCCGCCGTCTCGGCCTTCGGCATGTCCGGCACGAACGCGCATGTGATTGTGGAGGAGCCACCTGTCGCGGAGGAGTCCGTGTCGCCGGTGGGGGCGGATGTTGTTGCCGGGGTGGTGCCGTGGGTGGTCTCGGCGCGGGGTGCGGAGGCGCTGCGGGGGCAGGCAGCGGCGTTGGCCCGGGTGTCGGGTGCGGTGGGTGTGGTGGGTCGTTCGCTGGTGACCTCGCGGTCGTTGTTCGAGCAGCGGGCGGTGGTGCTGGGTGCGGGTGGGGAGGAGTTGCTTGCGGGTGTGCGGGCGCTGGCCGCTGGTGAGCCGCACCCGGATGTGGTCGGCCCGGGCGAGCGGGTGGGCGAGGGTGGGCTGGTGTGGCTGTTCAGTGGGCAGGGCAGCCAGCGCGTGGGTATGGGCGCGGAGTTGTATGCGCGTTTTCCCGTGTTCGCTGAGGCTTTCGAGCAGGTGTGTGGGTTGCTGGACCCGCAGTTGGGTGTTTCGTTGCGGGAGGTGGTGTTCGAGGGCAGTGCGGAGCGGTTGGAGCACACGACGTGTGCGCAGGCGGGGTTGTTTGCGCTGCAGGTGGGGCTGGCACGGTTGTTGGGTTCGTTCGGGGTGCGGCCGGATGCGGTGGTGGGCCACTCCATCGGCGAGGTGACGGCAGCCTATGTGGCCGGGGTGTTCTCGCTGGAGGACGCCTGCGCCCTGGTGGCCGCCCGCGCCACGCTGATGGGAGCCCTGCCCGAGGGCGGAGCCATGGTGGCCGTCGAAGCCGGCACCGAGGAACTCGACCTGCCCGAGGGTGTGGCGGTTGCCGCGCTGAACACGCCCACCAGCACCGTCATCTCCGGCCCCGAGGAACCGGTGCTGCAACTGGCGGCGGAGTGGAAGTCCCGGGGTCGTAAGACCAAGCGGCTGGCGGTCAGCCACGCTTTCCACTCTCCGTTGATGGAGCCGATGCTGGAGGACTTCCGCCGGGCCATCGAAGGGCTGCGGTTCCACCAGCCCACGCTTCCGTTGATCAGTAACCTGACCGGGCGGCCCGCCGACGAGCGCATCGCCACTCCTGGCTACTGGTGCGAGCACATCCGCCAGCCGGTCCACTTCGCCCCGGCCCTCACCCATCTGGGCATCCACACCTACCTCGAACTCGGCCCCGACCCCGTCCTGACCACCGCCACCCAACACACCCTGGACAGCGACCCGCTGACCGTCCCGCTCCTCACCGCCAAGGAACCCGAGACGCGCACCTTCGCCTACGCTCTCGCCCAGCTCCACACCCACGGCCACGACATCGACTGGACCCCCTGGTTCCCGCCCGGACCCACCATCGATCTGCCCACCTACGCCTTTCAGCGCCAGCGCTACTGGCTCGACGGAACGGGGAGCGGTACCGGCGATACCGTCGGGCTCGGGATGGTGGCGTCCGGGCACCCGTTGCTGGGCGGGGCGATGGAGGTTGCCGACGAGAGCAACGTGGTCCTGACGGGGCGGGTGGCGGCCTCGGGGGAGCAGCGTTGGTTGGCCGATCATCGGGTGTTGGGGTCGGTGCTGGTGCCTGGTGCGGCGATGGCGGAGTGGGCGTTGCGTGCGGCCGACGAGGTCGGGTGCGGCGGTGTCGAGGAACTGGTCCTGCAAGCACCGCTCGTACTGCCCGAGAACGGGGCGGTCAACGTCCAGGTACTGGTGGAGGCAGCAACGCCCGACGGCCGCCGCCGCATACGCATCTACGCACGGCCCGTCCAGGAGGAACATGACGCGAACGGCTGGCTGTGTCATGCCGAGGGCACGCTCGGGCCCCGGCCGGCTGCCGAGTCCGCTTCGGACGGGGAGTCCGTCTGGCCGCCTTCGAGTGCGGAGCCCGTGGACATCGACGGGTTCTACGAACGTGCTGCGGCCTTCGGATACGGGTACGGTCCGGCCTTCCAGGGGGTGCGGGCCGTCTGGCGGGACGGGCACGACGGGCGGGAACTGCTGGCGGAGGTGGAACTGCCGGAGGCGGCGGGCGGGCCCGAGGGGTTCGGGATCCATCCCGCGCTGCTGGACGCCGCGCTGCACCCCGGTCTCCTGCTGGCCGAAGCCCCGGACGACGACCGGGCGTGGCTGCCGTTCGCCTGGAACGGTGTCGTGCTCCGGGCCGCCGACGCCACGACCGTACGGGTACGGATCACGGCCGGAGAGGAGGGGGCGCAGGGTGAACGCTCCCTGCGGGTGAGTGTGACGGATCCGCTCGGTGCGCCGGTGCTGAGTGTGGACTCGCTGGTGTTGTACCCGGTCGAGGCCGAACGACTGCGGGCGGCGGACAGGGACGACGGGCGAGCACTGTTCGCCCTGGACTGGGTTCCGCTCGCCGACGACGCGAACGTCGCGCCGGGACCGGCTGCCGGGGAGGACTGGGCGGTGCTGGGCACCGATCCGCTTTCCGCACCGATGGACCCGGGCCCCACTGCCACTGCCACCACCACCGGGTACGCCGATCTCGATGCGTTGGTGACGGCGCTCGACGCGGGGGCCGCCGCGCCCCCGGTGGTCCTGGCGGGCGTCGAGCTCGCCGGGGACGGACTGGAGACGACGCAGCACGTGCTGGCCCTCCTGCGGGGGTGGTTGGCCGAGGCACGGCTGGCCGACTCGCGACTGGTGGTGGTCACCAGGGGCGCCGTCGATGCCGATGACGGTGACGTCGACCCGGCGGGCGCAGCTGTGTGGGGGCTGGTGCGCAGCGCGCAGGTGGAGGAGCCGGACCGGTTCGTGCTGCTCGACCTCGGCGACGGCGCCGAGGTCGACACGGCGATCGGAGCGGTACGGAGCGCGCTGGCGGCCGACCGGCCGCAGGTGGCGGTGCGGGACGGGCGGGTGCTCGTACCCCGGCTGTCGCGCGGTGGCGAGAGCAGGCGCCGCGGCCCGGACGAACAACCGCCCGAGTTGGACCCGCACGGCACGGTGCTGATCACCGGTGGTACCGGAACGGTGGGTGGTCTGGTCGCCGAACATCTCGTTCGGTCGCGGGGCGTCGGTCATCTGGTGCTGGTCGGACGCCGAGGTCCGGAGGCTCCCGGTGCGCGGGACCTGGCCGAACGGCTCACCGGTCTCGGCGCCGATGTCCGCCTCGTCGCCGTGGACGTGGCCGATGCCGGGGCCGTCGACGAACTGGTCGCGGGGATCGATCCCGCGCATCCGCTCACGGGTGTGGTGCACGCGGCAGGCGTGCTGGACGACGCTGTACTGTCCGCGCAGTCGCCTGAGCGCCTGGCCCGCGTCTGGGCGCCGAAGGCTGCCGGGGCGCTGAATCTGCATCGGGCGACGGCGGATCTGCCGTTGAGCATGTTCGTACTGTTCTCCTCGGCCGCCGCCTGTCTGGGCAACGGCGGGCAGGCGAACTACACCGCCGCGAACGCCTTCTGCGACGCGCTGGCCGCCCACCGCCGGGCGGCCGGGCAGCCCGGAGTGTCGGTCGGGTGGGGCCTTTGGGACGAAGCGAGCGGCATGACCGGCCATCTGACGGAGGCCGACCGTGCACGGCTCAGCCGCTCGGGGAGCACGCCCCTGACCACCGAGCAGGCGCTGGCCCTCCTGGAGCTCGCCCTGCGGCACGGAGACCCCTATCTGTTGGCCGCGCATCTGAACCGGCGCGCTCTCGTCGCCTTCGGCGGTGGTGGCGCGGCGAGCGGACCGCAGCGCAGGGCCGCAGCGCGTGAAACCGGTGGTGCGGGCGGGGCAGCAGTCGGCACGGAACTGACGGATCGCCTGGCGGAGCTGGAGGAAACCGGTCGGCTGGAGGTGCTGCTCGGCGTGGTGGCCGACTGCGCGGCGGGCGCGCTCGGGCACCGTTCGGCCGACGAATTGCGCGTCGAGGCGTCGTTCAAGGACCTGGGATTCGACTCCCTGACCGCCGTGGAACTCCGGAACCGGCTGTCGGCCGCGACCGGCGTCCGCCTGCCCGCCACCCTGGTGTTCGACTACCCGACACCGCAGGCGCTGGCCGGGTACCTGGTGACGCGGCTGAGCGATGCGTACGGCGGGCAAGGAGCAGCTGGTCGGAGCGCGGCTCGTGCCACAGTTGGAGCCCCGGCCGTCGCGGCGGACGACGAGCCGATCGCGATCGTCTCCATGGCGGGCCGCTACCCCGGCGGCGTCGGTTCGCCGGAGGATCTGTGGGATCTGGTGGCCTCGGGGCGGGACGCGATCGGGGCGTTCCCGGACGACCGCGGCTGGGACCTGGCGGGGCTGTTCCACCCTGACCCGGACCATCCCGGGACCAGCTATGCGAGCGAGGGCGGTTTCGTTCGCGACGCCGCCGCGTTCGACGCGGCCTTCTTCGGGGTGAATCCACGTGAGGCGCTGGCCATGGACCCGCAGCAGCGGCTGCTGCTGGAGACGGCATGGCAGGTGCTGGAGCGCGCCGGGATCAAGCCGGTCACGCTGAAGGGCAGCCGGACCGGTGTCTACGCGGGCGTGATGTATCACGACTACGCGGTCGGCGCGGCGGGCGCCGACGCCCAGCTGGAGGGCTACGCGATGCTCGCCGGCTCCGGCAGCGTGGTCTCCGGGCGGGTGGCGTACACGCTGGGTCTTGAGGGGCCGACGATGACGGTGGACACGGCGTGTTCGTCGTCGTTGGTCGCGATGCATCTGGCGGCCCAGGCGCTGCGCCAGGGCGAGTGCGAGCTGGCACTCGCGGGCGGCGTGACGGTGCTCGCGACACCCGAGGTCTTCACCTCGTTCTCGCGTCAACGTGGTCTTGCGCGGGACGGTCGGTGCAAGGCGTTCTCGGCTGCGGCTGATGGTGTGGGCTGGTCGGAGGGCGTGGGCCTGGTGCTGTTGGAGCGGCTGTCGGACGCACGGCGCAACGGGCATCGGGTGTTGGCGGTGTTGCGGGGTTCGGCGGTGAATCAGGATGGTGCGAGCAATGGTTTGACGGCGCCGAACGGTCCGTCGCAGGAGCGGGTGATCCGGCAGGCCCTCGCCAACGCCGGGTTGGCCGCATCCGACGTGGATGTGGTGGAGGGCCATGGGACGGGGACGACGCTGGGCGATCCGATCGAGGCGCAGGCGTTGTTGGCGACGTATGGGCAGGAGCGGGCGGCGGATCGGCCGTTGTGGTTGGGGTCGGTGAAGTCGAACATCGGGCACACCCAGGCTGCTGCCGGCGTCGCCGGTGTGATCAAGGTGGTGCAGGCGATGCGGCACGGTGTGCTGCCCGCGTCGTTGCACATCGATGAGCCTTCGCCGCATGTGGACTGGGAGTCGGGAGCAGTACGGCTACTGACCGAGCAAGTGGAATGGCCGGGGGGAGAGCACCCACGCCGCGCAGCCGTCTCCTCGTTCGGCGTTTCGGGCACGAACGCGCATGTGATTGTGGAGGAGCCGCCGGTCGCGGAGGAGTCCGTGTCGCCGGTGGGGGCGGATGTCACCGGTGTGGTTCCGTGGGTGGTCTCGGCGCGGGGTGCGGGGGCGCTGCGGGGGCAGGCAGCAGCCTTGGCCCAGGTGTCGGGTGCGGTGGGGGCGGTGGGTCGTTCGCTGGTGACCTCGCGGTCGTTGTTCGAGGAGCGGGCGGTGGTGCTGGGTGCGGGTGGGGAGGAGTTGCGTGCGGGTGTGCGGGCGCTGGCTGCTGGTGAGCCGCACCCGGATGTGGTCGGCCCGGGCGAGCGGGTGGGCGACGGTGGGCTGGTGTGGCTGTTCAGCGGGCAGGGCAGCCAGCGCGTGGGTATGGGCGCGGAGCTGTATGCCCGCTTCCCGGTTTTCGCCGGGGCGTTTGACGAGGTGTGTGGGTTGCTGGACCCGCAGTTGGGTGTTTCGTTGCGGGAGGTGGTGTTCGAGGGCAGCGCGGAGCGGCTGGAGCACACGACGTATGCGCAGGCGGGGTTGTTTGCGCTGCAGGTGGGGCTGGCGCGGTTGCTCGAGTCGTTCGGGGTGCGTCCGGATGCGGTGGTGGGCCACTCCATCGGCGAGGTGAGTGCCGCGCACATCGCCGGGGTGTTCTCGCTGGAGGACGCCTGCACGCTGGTGGCCGCCCGCGCCACGCTAATGGGAGCCCTGCCCGAGGGCGGAGCCATGGTGGCCGTCGAAGCCGGCACCGACGAACTCGACCTGCCCGAGGGCGTGGCGGTTGCCGCGCTGAACACACCCACCAGCACCGTCATCTCCGGCCCCGAAGAACCCGTGCTGCAACTCGCGGCGGAATGGAAAGCCCGAGGCCGAAAGACCAAACGGCTGTCGGTCAGCCACGCCTTCCACTCCCCGTCGATGGAACCCATCCTGGAGGACTTCCGCCGGGCCATCGAGGGCCTGGACTACCAGCCACCCTCCCTCCCGTTGATCAGCAACCTGACCGGGCGGCCCGCCGACGAACACATCACCACTCCCGGCTACTGGTGCGACCACATCCGCCAGCCGGTCCACTTCGCCCCCGCCCTCACCCACCTGGGCACCCACACCTACCTCGAACTCGGCCCCGACCCCGTCCTGACCACCGCCACCCAACACACCCTCGAAGACAACCCCCTCACTCTCTGCACCCTCACCGCCAAGCAACCCGAGACACGCGCCTTCGCCCACGCTCTCGCTCAACTCCACACCCACGGCCACGACATCGACTGGACCCCCTGGTTCCCGCCCGGACCCACCGTCGATCTGCCCACCTACGCCTTCCAACGCCAGCACTACTGGCTCGCACCCGGACACCCCGCCGAAGACATGGAGGCAGCCGGGCTACGGAGTTTGAAGCATCCGCTGTTGCCGGCTGTTGTGGCGACGGCGGATGGTGGGCTGATTCTGACGGGGCGGGTGGCGGCGTCGGGGGAGCAGCGCTGGTTGGCCGATCATCAGGTGTTGGGGTCGGTGCTGGTGCCTGGTGCGGCCATGGCGGAGTGGGCGCTGCGTGCGGCCGACGAGGTCGGCTGCGGTGGCGTCGAGGAACTGATTCTGCAAGCACCGCTCGTACTGCCTGACAACGGCGCGGTCGACGTCCAGGTGGTTGTCCGTCCGGCCGAGGCCGATGAACGGCGGCAGATCGAGGTGTACTCACGCCCGTCCCATGAGGATCGTGACGTGAACGGCTGGGTGTGCCACGCGAGCGGCACGCTCGCACCGCAGGCGGGGGCTGCGGAGGACGGATCGCTGGAGCAGTGGCCTCCGCCGGGAGCACACCGGGTGGACACGGACGACTTCTATGCGGGTGCCGCGGCTGCCGGATACGGGTACGGTCCGGCCTTCCAGGGCGTCCGGACCGTCTGGCGGGAGGGGCGCGACGGGCAGGAACTGCTGGCCGAGATCGAGCTGCCCGAGGAGGCCGGCCGTCCGGACGGGTTCACCGTCCACCCGGCTCTGCTGGACGCAGCGCTGCACCCCGGTCTTCTGCTGGCCGTTTCCGCTGACGACGACCGGGCGTGGCTGCCGTTCGCCTGGAGCGGTGTCACCGTCTGGGCCACCCATGCCACGGCCGTGCGGGTACGGCTCACGTCTCTACGGGAAGGTGAGAGCGGGGACGAACGTGGCGTGCGTGTCCTCGTCACCGACGTGTCCGGCGCGCCGGTGCTGAGCGTCGATTCCGTCGTCATGCGCCAGGCCGACGTCAGCCAACTGGTGCCCGTGCGTGGCGTGGAGGGCCAGTTCGTCCTCGACTGGGTGCCGCCGGTCGGGTATCCGGCGAGTGCTGCCGAAGACGAGGCCGATTGGGCGCTGCTCGGTCCCGACATGTTCGGTCTGTCGGCGTCCGCGGTGGGGTGTCACAGCGATGTGGAGGCGCTGGTGGACGCGCTCGGGTCCGGGGCGCCCACCCCTTCCGTCGTGCTGGCCTGCGTGGGTGGTGTCCGTTCCACGCCGCGTGAGACGCCGGACGACGACGCCGAGGCGCTCGCCGTGAGCGGTTCCGTGCTCGGGCTGCTGCAGAGCTGGCTGGCCGAGCCCCGGCTCACCGACGTACGGCTCGTCCTGGTCACCAGGGGTGCCGTGACCACGGACGTCGAGGGCGGCGGCGCCCCGGACATGGCGGGTGCAGCCGCGTGGGGGCTGGTGCGCAGCGCGCAGGTGGAGAACCCGGACAGATTCGTCCTGCTCGACCTGGGTGGCGGTTCGGAGGATGTGGCCGGTATCGACGACGCGCTGCGCCACGCGCGGGCGGACGGCGGGGAGTCGCAGCTCGCGTTGCGCGCCGGACAGGTGCATGTGCCGCGGCTGGCCCGTACTGCCGCCGATCGGCTGGTGCCGTTGGAGGACGGGTGTGCGTGGCGGTTGGGTCAGGAGGTTGCCGGGACGGTGGAGGACGTGTCGGTGGTGCCGTGTCCGGAGGTGGAGGAGCCGTTGGCGTCGGGGCAGGTGCGGGTTGCGGTGCGTGCTGCCGGGGTCAATTTCCGGGACGTGCTGATAGCGCTCGGCATGTACCCGGAAGCGGACGGACTGTTCGCCGGCAGCGAGGGTGCGGGCGTGGTGACGGAGGTCGGACCAGATGTGACGGGGCTGGCGCCTGGTGACCGGGTGATGGGGTTGTTCGACGGTGCCTTCGGGCCGGTGGCGGTGGCCGACGCCCGCATGATCGCTCCGGTGCCGGACGGCTGGGACTGGCGAACCGCTGCCTCGGTGCCCATCACGTTCCTGACGGCGTGGTTCGGGTTGGTGGAGTTGGCGGGGTTGCGTCGGGGTGAGTCGGTGTTGATTCATGCGGCGACGGGTGGTGTGGGGTCGGCGGCGGTGCAGATTGCGCGGTATGTGGGGGCGGAGG